>CANQUW010000006.1 GCA_947627145.1 uncultured Bacilli bacterium | reverse complement strand
CCATTAACAGTATCATTCATAAGTTGTTTCATTTTCTCAACCGTCTGAGTAGACGCTACTCTTTGTAACTCTTTTCTTTTACCTTCAAAAATAACGTCTCCTGTTGCTGGATCGACTATTTTAGATACAATATAAGGTTTTAATAGCATACCATCATTAGTAAGAGATGTTAAAGCTTGTATATTTTGCATAGGAGTAGTCGTAATTCCTTGACCAAATCCTGCATTAAATACTTCAGTTTCATATTTAAAATTCAAAGACCCAGTCTCTTCATAAGGAAGTTGAACACCAGTCTTCTTACCAAAACCAAGCTTTCTAAAATAAAGCCTTAACATAGTAGCATTCATATGTCTATTAATAAGATTAATTATACCAACATTACTAGATAAAGCATAACCTCTATCAAAACTAATTACACCCCAACCATTTCTATTGTGGTCTCCTATCTCAGTACCATCACTTGTAACATAAACTCCTGACTTATAAGTCTCTTCTCCATTATATACACCATTCTCCATTGCGGCCATATAAGTAAAAGTCTTCATAGTAGAACCAGGTTCATAAGGACTAGACACTGCATAGTTCAAATAATTAGTCATATTCCTCTCATTAAGATCAAAACTAGGAACTTGACTTGTCGCAAGAATAGCACCAGTTTTAGCATCCGCAATAGTCATATTAAACCATTCAAAACCAAATCCCATAGCATTCTTTAAAGCTTGTTCAACAAAAAATTGTACATTACTATCTATTGTTAAATAAACATCTTTTCCTTGTATCGCTTCTTTTCTATCCTCACTAGTATCAGCAATCTTATAACCTCTTAAATCTTTTTGATAAGTAACATACCCATCTTCACCTTTCAAAATATTATCATAACTTTTCTCAATTCCCATCTCACCAGTAGTTACACTTTTACCATCTTCACCCTCAGTTGTTTTAGCATACCCAATAGTGTATGATGCAAAGTCTCCTTTAGGATAATATCTCTTATAACTTTCTATAAAATCAAGTCCAGGTAAATCAAGTTCTTCTATTTTATTCTTAGTAATCTCATTAAGACCCTTACCTTTAGGACCAAACTCAGTTTGATATACTCCTTCTTTATTTAAATATTTTAAAATCTCTGCTTCATCCATACCAAGTATTGGTGCAAGAGCACGAGCAGTTCCTTCTTTATCTTTTACATGTTGAAGTTTCTTCTCACCCTTACTTCTTTTAGGGTCTAAATACGCAATCAATTTGTACGACGCTATATTTTGAGCAAGTAAATCTCCATTATTACTATATATATTACCACGTGTTGCAGTAAGAACCTCTGTCTTAGTAGTTCTTTTACTAGCAAGTGCTTGCAAATCAACACCATCTATCTTTTTAGAAAGTGAAAGTTCAGTAAGTCTTGCAATCATTACTACAAACAAAAAAAGAGAAAAAAGAATAACTAACTTACTAAACTTAACATTGTTTCTCAATTTCTTTTTTCTCTTTTTCATAAACATCATATCCTTATTTTTCTATAGTTTTTATATTACTATTATTATAACTCAATCCTTGTTGCTGTGCAACCTCTTGTATTTTAGTAAGACTCGCAAGTTCATTAATAGCCATAGTTAAACTTTCATTTTTCTTAGTTTGAGTATCTATTTGTTTTTTCTCTTTTTCAACTTCAAAGTTAATTTGCGCAAGTGTTGCTTTTGAAAAAACTATGGAAAGTGGAGAAGCAAGTAATAAAACCGCTGCAACTGTATAAAGCAACTTTCCAAATTTAGATATCTTAACTTGTGTTTTTTTAACTTTTCTCATAACTTTCCTCCTATTTTATTCTCTCTATTATTCTAAGTTTCGCACTACGACTACGTCTATTATTATCAATTTCATCTTTACTAGGTTTAGCACCTTTAATTACTTTAAATGAAGGAAAACTACTTTCCGGAATATTTGGATCTCCTTTTATTCTAGGATCCACATAACTAAGTTCTTTAAAGTAATTTTTAACTATCCTATCTTCTAAAGAATGAAATGTAATAACAACAACACGACCACCAACAACAAGCAAATCTGTTGCTTGTCTAAGTGCTACTTCTAATACATCAAGTTCATGATTAACTTCTATTCTTATTGCTTGAAATATCTGTTTAGCAGGATGTTTTTTAACTCTAAACTTAAGAGGTACTGCACTCTTAATTATTTCAACCAATTCAAGTGTTGTTTCTATATTTTTATTTTCTCTATACTCTACTATTTTTTTAGCAATATTATTTGCAAACTTGCTTTCTCCATATTTTTTAAAAATACTAGCAAGTTCTTCTTTAGAGTAAGAATTAACAACATCATATGCAGAGAAATCACTTTCTCTATCCATTCGCATATCAAGTTTTGCATCATTATGATAACTAAAACCTCTTTCTTCTTCATCTAACTGAGGACTTGATACACCAAGATCAAAAAGCACTCCATCAACTTCATCAACTCCATATTTTAAAAGTTCTTCTTTCATATTAGAAAAATTACTTTTAATAATAGTGAAGTTAGTACCAACTTTTTTTAAAAAGTCGGTACTATAGCCGATAGCTTCACTATCTTGGTCAAAGGCGAAAAGCCTACCCTTTTTAATTCTTTTTAAAATATTACTACTATGTCCTCCAAAGCCAAGTGTAGCATCTACTACAACACTTTCATCTTTTAAATTTAAAGCATCTACTGCTTCATTAAGCATAACACTTATATGCTTCATACCAAACTGCTCTCTTGAAATAAATTTTCAGCAATATCGGACATGTTATCTTTTGCAGAATTGAAAAACTCATTCCAAGCTTCGACTGACCAAATCTCAAGCCTGTCACCCGCACCTATGATTACGCATTCACGATTTATATTTGCATAATCAACCATTGGAGAGTTTAGAGTAATGCGACCTTGTTTATCAAATTCTGCGACAATGGCACCAGACATGAAGAAACGAATAAATTGTCTAGCATCCTTTTTGGTAAATGGTAGAGATTGTAGTTTAGCAACTATCTTTTCCCAATCGGAAATAGAATATGCAAAAAGACAATTTTCAATACCACGTGTGATAACAAACTTATCACCAAGTTCACTTCTAAACTTAGATGGTATTATAAGTCTTTTTTTATCATCGATGTTATGATGAAA
Source organism: uncultured Bacilli bacterium (assembly GCA_947627145.1). Next base: position 17,324 of record CANQUW010000006.1, on the reverse strand, counting down.
TTCACCCATGAACATAGCTATCCCCCACTTTCTACCACTAACCTCCACTGTCTTAAATACATAATATATTATAAATAGAAAAAAGTAAATAAGTTTTCTTACAAAAAATAAAAAAAAGTGTAAAATTTACACTCTAATATTATCAAGTATAGTTTTTCTTTTACGAGATTCTTCTATAAAAGCATCTATTATTTTACGAGAATTATCATCAACACTATACATCTTTTCAGGATGCCATTGTACTCCTATATTAAACGTATCGCCTTTAAACTCCATTGCCTCAACTATACCATCAGGACTTTTAGCAACCACCTTGTAATATGGATTATCACATACCTGATAATTATGAAAACTATTAACCATAATTTCATCATTACCAACTATTTTATAAAGTCTACTATCCTTATCAATAGAAACACTATGAACAAGAGCAGTATTATTATCGATTGCATGATCAATATCACTATCGACAAGTTTTAAATCATCACAAGTCTTTTTATATAAAGACATAATCTGCATACCAAGACAAAGTCCTAAAACAGGAATTTTTTTATCTATAGCACGACCAAGTATATATAAATCATATGGAGTATGCTTTTCTCCACCAGGAAGTACAAGTCCATTAATAGAATCTAACCAAAAGTCAATTGACTTCTTCTCTTCATCTGTTATATCTTTAAATTCATCATACTTAGTATCATCATAATCCACATCTATTGGAGGTGTTAAATAAAAAGGTTCTCCACCTGCCTGTATAATAGCACGTCTTAAAAAATCAAATGAATATTGCACATTATTATCATTTATTCTAAGCTTACTACATCTCATAACTATACCAATCAAAGGTCTCACATCAATCACTTCCTATTATCATAATCATCAAGGAAACTCTTATAACATCCATTTTCCTTAACACCTAATACACAATCTAAATTAATATTATCAACTGATTTAAATATATTATAATCTACATTAGGATTTATTTTTTTAAGTTCTTTTATAAGTTTCTTAACTTCACTCCTCTTACCATCTCCATCGTTTGATAAAGCATTCTCTGTAAAAGGACATGCACAGTTAATAAACTCTAATTTATTATATCTCATCCAAGAAATTATATCTTCTTCTTTTACTAAATATAAAGGTCTAATTAACTCTATACCAGGAAAGTTATCACTATGAAGTTTAGGCATCATAGTTTTTATTTCAGCAGCATAAAGCATTGAAAGCATAGTAGTCTCAATCACATCATCAAAATGATGCCCAAGAGCAATCTTATTGCACCCTAACTCTTTTGCCTTATTATAAAGCCACCCTCTCCTCATTCTTGCACACATATAACAAGCTTTCTTGGGATCCATCTTACCTGATACTTCAAATATATCACTTTGAAACATCTCTATATCTATATTTAAAATATTCGCCATCTTCAAAATATGTTCACGATTTTTATCATTATATCCAGGATTCATAACAACATACTTACAACTAAACTTAACCTTACCATGACGTACTAACTCTTCCATACATTTAGCAAGTAAAAAAGAATCCTTACCACCACTAATACAAACCATAACTTTATCATTTTCTTGTATTAAATCATAGTCCATTACACCTTTAACAAATTTACTCCAAATACTTTTTCTATATTTAGTAATAATACTTCTTTCTATCTCTTTAAACCTTTCCATAAAAACACCTTCTAGAAAAAGAACAAACCTATAAAGTTTGTCCAAAACAACCTACTAATAAGTAGTTTTCACACTAAATTATATCATTTTCATAAGAAAACATCAAATTTTTTTCTTTATTTTTTCCAAATGAAAACTTTTATCTTTAACCTCTTTATTAATATACTCAAACATTTTATTAGCATCCTCTACTATATCTATACCATTAACATTCATCTCATCTGAACTTCCAATAATAATATCCTTATCTCCAAGATTTAAAAACTCTTTAATCATTTTTTTATCAGAAGGTCTACCATATCCATTCTTCCAATCACTACTAATATCAGGAGTTATTTCAACCAATCTAAATATAAGCCTTCTAAGAAAAGATGGATGACACATAGGAAAATACAACTTCTGAATATTCAATCTTTCTTGTTCTTTCTTTAGCTTATATTGTGAATACATAATTTGATAACCATCACTAGACATCTCAAATAAATTAAGACCAACACTAAATCCCATTCTTTCTAATTTTTCTATTATCGAAAGAGTAACAACCCCTTTATTATAAATTTGTTTTTGAGAGATAAACCAAGGATTAGCAATATTAAAATAAATATCTATATGTTCTTTTTTTACAGTTTTCTTATTAAACATAGAAAGTGGACTTCCTTCAATATATGCTTTTACATCAGGTACATAACCTATATAATCATTAAATTGTTTTGGTAACACTTCTTTCATTTTTATATGTTTTTCTAAATTTCTTTTAACATCAACAAAATCATCAAAATCTTTATGATAACCAAATTTACATAAATCATAAGCTTCTTCATAAGAATGAGTATGAAAAAAATTATAATCATTACTTTTACTAGCAAGTTCATCATAAAAAACTTTATAATTAACAATACCATTATCTAAATAATTTAAAAATTCAACTATTGAATTAAAATCATATTCCATAACATCATATTCGTTTTTTTTATAATATTTATACATTTTTTATCTCCTATATATTATCTTCCTAAACTTAATTTCTTTATTTTTTGATAATATTTATTATTACCTAAATTATCCATATTACCTATTATCATATTCAAATCATCTTGACTTAAATTTTTAATTACATTAGCTCTTAAAATATGTTCAACAGGAAAATTATTAATTTCTTTTTTATATACTTTACCTATTCCACGAGTAGATACTATATGATTAATTCTAGATTTATCTACTGCATCTCTAAAATCCCACATAAATTCTAAAACATCTTTATTCGGATATAAACCTTCTTCTAGTTTTCTATCATAATCAAAGAATATATTATCAAACCTATCTAGTGTCGCAGCATCTAAAATGTTACGTCCTACATATTCAAGATCAGCACCTTTTCCCCAAGTATTAGCAGCCGCAATCATTCTGAAATCAGGATGACGGTCTATTGTTTCATGCGGAAAAGCCATATAACCATTAGCAAGTGCAGAGTTTATAACAATTAAAGCAGATGGATCAGAGTTATCGATTTCATCTAGGAAAAATACTCCTCCATTTTTAAACGCTTTATAGAACTCAGTTTCTTGATAACGACCACCAGCATCTATAAAACCAGTAAGTTTAAATTCATTAGATGCATTATTTGTATAATACATATTAAGACCTAATGCTTTAGCGACTTGACTAATAGCTACATTTTTACCAGAACCTGCTGGTCCAACCAACATAATTGGTTCATCCAACTGAGTATCACATAAAACCTCTTCAAATTTTTCATGAAAAAACTCTCCACCAGTTCTACCAATTTCTATATCATTAAGTTTAATAATATTATTAACAGGCACAACTATATTTTTTCTATAATCCTCTAAAACCTTATCAAAAGTTTTTTCTAAAGTAGAAGTAACCTCACTATCTACATTATTATCTATCTTTTCTTTAACAACTTTATAAAGTTCTTTCTTAGTTTCTTTATCAATATTATCTTGAACAAAATTCTTTATTCTAAGAGTATTTTCATCTTTACTTAAATAATTACTAACATCCTCTTCTATTTTATCTTTAACAGAATTAGTAGTAATATCAAAAAGTAAATTATTAAGTCCATTAAAGAAACTATCAGAATTTTCCTTATTATTATTTATAAATGAAATATCATTACCATTATTACTATTATTATTTTTCATATTCTTAATTACCTCCCCATTAAAATTATAAATACATTCATCTATCATATAAGAATTCTCCGGCATTTCATATCTTTCTTTACAAAATTTATCAATTATATAAGAATTATTGGAAAACATCAATGTATTATCAATTGTATATCCATAGTACAAATGTGTATTATCATAATCAGGATTAACAACTCCCGCAACCAATTTCTCTTTATTACTATCATATATTACTGTACAAAAATTTAAATAATCCTGTAACATAGAAAACATTGAAACATCTTTATCTTCATAAATAGAAGTTATAATTTTAGCATAACATTCCATATCATATTCTCTATAAGAAGAAAACTTACTATTTTCATTCAATCTCTTGATTTGTTCCTGATTATATCCTGCAACATGCAAATGTGCACCATTATGCATAGGTTCTCTAAATTCATGATATTTTTCAAACACATTTTTTACAAATACATATCCTCCACTATATTGAACATTACCAATTTGACCATAAAGTAAATTTGAACTTAAATATTCATAAACCTCTTTACTATAACTAAAATCTCCTTTAAAAACAACAAAATCACCTCCATTTTGATGTGAAGCATAATAATCAGGATCATCATCGACATCATCAAAATAATCAAAAGATTCATCAAAAGAATCTTCAGCCAATCCACGAATGCCACCAATTCTTTCCGTATACATAATATCATTCCTTTCTTTTTTTGTTTTTATCATTTTATTAATAACAACTAATAAAAATAATAACAAATTTAATTTGTTATTAACATTATATTAAAAACATAGAGTTTTGTCAACACTTTTTAAAAAAAAATAAGAATTACTTTTGTAATTCTTATGCTACTTCGTATACAGAAGCCTTTTTCTTATCTCTTCCCATACGTTCAAATTTAACTACTCCATCGATTGTAGAGTATAATGTATCATCATTTCCACGTCTTACGTTTGTACCAGGATAAATCTTAGTACCACGTTGACGATATATAATAGATCCAGCTGTAATAAATTCTCCATCAGCTGCTTTTGCTCCAAGTCTACGTCCAGCAGAATCACGTCCATTAGAAGTAGAACCTTGTCCTTTGTGGTGAGCAAATAACTGAATATCTAACTTTAATAAATTCATAAGTACCCTCCTTACATAAATTTAATATTATCTTTATAATTCTTTTCAAGTTCTTTTAAAAGATTAATCATATTTTTTATAAGTAACTGTGTAGTAGTATCATCACTTTTAATACTAATACACATTCCCTTATTACTAACCATATAAGATAGACTATTCTTATTAATTAGTAATATACCATTAATTGTTGTAGTAACTATACTAGATGCCGCACTACAAACAATATCTTTTCCATAATCATCATATAAGGCATGTCCAAGTATTTTAACCTTTCTAAACTTAGCCATATCCTTTTCTACTATAACCTTAATCATTATAATTATCCTATTTTAACAATTTTTATTTTAGTATAAGGTTGTCTATGTCCTTGTTTCTTTCTGTTTGACTTACTCTTATTCTTATACTTAAATATAACAAGTTTCTTATTCTTTCCATGCTTAACAACTTCTCCTGTAACAGTAGCTTTAGGAACATATGGATTACCTACTTTGTCATCAAGCATTAGTACTTCATCAAATACTATTTTCTCTCCAGCAGCTGCATTAACTTTTTCAACATAAATTTCACTACCTTCAGTTACATAATATTGATGACCCCCAAATTTAATAACTGCGTTCATATCATTACCTCCTTTTTTATAAACTTAAGACTCGCTTTTAAGGTACAAGTAACTTGTTTTATAACCTTTTCAATGCGGTTTGAGCATGAGGCTTCAAACATCTAAGATTATACCAAAATATATGCATTAAGTCAAATTTTTTATGTTTATTTAAAAAAATAAAAACTATTAACTAAATAATAGTCTTATTTACTTTTCTTATATTTAAACAAAGCTGATGGTCTATGTCCCCCACCCGTTTGCATCTTATCAGTCTTCTCCACTTTATGTGCAATAATTCTTCTAAAAGCAGGATCAAGTAACTTACGACCTAATATAACTTCATATACTTGTTGTAACTCTCCTAAAGTAAAATACTTAGGCATCATATTAAATACTATATCAGTGTAATTAATTTTATTTTTAAGTCTTTCTATTCCCGCAAGAATAACCTTACTATGGTCAAATGCAATAGAATCATTATTTAATATTTCAAAATCATATCTATCAGTAGTTTTCTCTCTTAAAACTTTTTTAATACTAAATTTAATAGTTTCACTTCCATTATCTAAAACTATATCTACAACATTTTTCTTTTCTTCAAGTAAAACTATATCAAACCAACTAGCATCCTCATTAATCATACTTGTAAGACGATTTTTATCAACTAACGCAACAAAAGAAGTAGAAACAACTCTCATTCTAGGATCTCTATCAATAGAGTCAAATGTAAATAATTGTTCTAAATAAATATCAGAAAGATTAGTTTCATCTTTTAATACTCTTTTTGCACAAGCCTCCAATGTTTCATTTTTAGGTTCTAAAAAACCTCCAGGTAAACACCATTTTCCTTTAAAAGGATAGTCACGTCTTTTAACAAGTAAAATACTCATCATTTTCTTACTTGTTTTTCTGTAATTTTCTGTTTCTTGATCTGATACACTAACAAGTAAAATATCAGATGTCATACTAAGTCTTTCAAACTCATCTGGATTATAATCTTTTAAAAATTCTTTTTCACTTTTATACTCTTTCATAAAGCACCTCTTCTTAACACCTTAATTATATCATAAATCAAAAGAAAAAGTCACCCATTTTAAAAACTATATGACTTTTTATAAAATATTCATATAATTTTTTTATTTCTTATAAGGCATTAATATATCTTCATTATCAACCCAACTACCACATAAATTACCATTAGGATGAAATACCATTTCATAAACTAAATCTTTATGACTATTCTTTTCTTTTGCTTGAACCCTTAAATCAGCAGATTCACTACATACTACTACATTATTATAATTATACATTTCAACATAATAGTAATATCCAAGTAAATTCTTATAAGGAACAAATCTCTTATCTTTATCTACTTCTTTCCATACATCATTAAGTCTAACTTTATTACGAATAGAATAATTCATCTTTTCTATATTACTCATAGTTTTTTCATCATAATCCATAAGTTCTCTAAATATAATATTATCAATACCCATCTTTTCATAAAATTCAATATACTTAGCCATACCATCTACATCATGTATACCATCTTTTAAAAGTAAACAACTAAGACGAGGTCTAAGATTATGAGCCATAGCATAACCAATAATATAACTAAGATCTTCATTACTACAATATCCTTTTTTATAATGCATAATTTTCTTATTAATTTCTTCATCATAATGTGTTTTACTAATATTTAAATGATCAAAATTATAATCTATTAAATAATCTATTATTCTTTTACCATCTACTTTTTTAAGTAAAGCACTACCATTAGTTGTAATAGTTCTTTTTCTAATATTATATTTATCTAATAATTTTACTATCCTTACAAACTTAGGTGATAAAGTAGGCTCCCCACCTGTTAAAGAAACACTAACATTAAGTGGTGCGATAAACTTAAGAACTTCTTCAAGTCTTCTAAAATATTCTTCATCATCTTCTATTACAGGTTTAGAATATATTTTTCCTATATTTTCATAACGTAATTGTGCAACACAAAACTTGCAATCAGCATTACAATAATCATCTACAAATATAGATAAATTACAATTATCATAAACATTTCTTTTACCAGTAGGAAATTCAAATGGTATAAGTCTATTTTTATCTATAGAAAAATCTTCTTGTCTTGTATACCTAATTTTTTCAAATTCACTCATACTACACCTCCATAATACTTTCATTATTAAATCCATTATCAAGTCTACCATCAGGATAAATAACAAATTCACGTATAATATCTTTATCTAAAACATCATTTTCCAAATAACATTTAACAACCTCATCTTTATATCTATAAACCTCAACTGTATAATAATGTCCCTTTAATATTTTAAGTAAAGTAAAATCTTTATTATGTCTTATCTCTTCTACTATCTTTTTCATATCAATAAAAGCACTATCAAGAGTATTATGAACTAACTCTCTAAACATAACAGCCTTAAATCCAACATTATTATAAAATTCCTTAAACTTTAACATATCATCTAAACTACTAACACCATTTTTCATTAAATTACAAGATATTCTCATTTCCATATCATAATTATTACCTATCAATGCAATTTTTTCTAACTTACTATTATTACTATCATCTACACTAATATTCATAAGATGTGAGTTTTCTTTGTCATCAGTAGCCATCCTAGAAATACTAATATTATTAAATACATTATTATCAAGTAATGTCTTTATCACAACTTCTCCATCAACTATATCTAAAAGACCACTACCATTAGTAGAAAAAGTCCTAATCTTATATCCATTATCCTTTATAATTTTAAGTAATTTATTAAGTCTTTTACTTCTAGTAGGTTCTCCTCCAGTTATAGTAATCCAAGGTTTATTACTTTTAAAAATATCTAAATATTTAGAAACTTTAGAAAAATATAAATCATCTTCTAATTCCTTACATTTTAAAAATCTATCCTCAAAGAAATTCATACAAAACTTACAACTAGCATTACACCTCTTAGTAACATAAAGTGATATTTGAGCATCTTCATAACAATAATATTTCTTTTTATTAAATTCTCTTTCTATAACATTATAATCTTCTACATTACTAGTCTCCATTCTTCCCATATTTATTGGAGAAAACTTAATCGTATTCATTATCTTAACTCCTTTTCATAATTACTTCTTGCAATTAAATCTTGATTAAAGCATTTTCCATCACAAGAGTATATAAACCAATCATCAATATTTTGAACAATAACAGGCTTTTCGTAGTCTTCCTCATCTTCATACATTCCATAACTTTGTAAATAAAATATATTAGAATAACCATCCATTCCTCTTTTTATAATTTCTTCTCTTAAACTATCATCTTCATGTCTAAGTCTTACATTAAGCAAAATATCTACAAGAGGAGTAAACTCTAATACTGAATGATAATTACTTGCTTTATTAATTAAATCTTTATCTATACTTAAAAGATGATAATTAATACTCATTTTTATTAAAATAGGAATATTATAATCTCTAGAAAACGCTATAAACTTCTTTAAATGCTTATCAAGTAAAAATCCATTAGTTAAAATAATTATCTTCTTACATCTTCCACTACTTCTAGCATACTCCATAAATAAATATAAATCCTTATGAAGAAGTGGTTCACCACCTTCTAGTTGTAACTCAAAATAATCATCATGACTATCTATAATATCTTTAAAAGTATTAAAACTCATAAAAGTATTTTTATCTGAACTTGACCACATACAACAAAAGCTACAATTTGCATTACACTTATTAGTAATATTAATATATTGTCTAATCATACTACATCCTCCATATACAACTTATTATCCATTAAATATAAAAACACCTTTTTATCAATATATTTATCTATATCTTTATAATCTTTATTCTTAAAACACTCTCTAACATAAGTAGATGATATATCAATATCTAAATCATCAATAATTAAATAACCATCCTTTTTATTTAAATCCAAAAGATACTTCTTTATATCAATATCTCCCCTATTAATAATAATTAAATTATAAGTAAGCAACTCTCTATACTCCATCCATTTATCAAACTCTACTATATTATCAGCACCTACAACCAAATATAATGTATCATCTTTATATTCATCTTTTAACTTTCTCATTATCTCATAAGTATATTTAATATCATTATATTTATTATCAATAATAACTTTATCACTTTCATACATCTTAAGCATATCTATACGATTATCTATATCAATTAAATTATTCTTATCCCAATAGTTCCCCGTCGGAATAACTAACACTTTATCTAAAACATTATTAAGTAAATAATTAATTATCTTTATATGACCCTTATGTACAGGATTAAAACTACCTACATATACACCTAATCTCATAAAGAATCAATCTCCTTTATAAAAGATTTAACTACTGCGTCCCCCGGCATCCTAAAGTCTCCTCTAGGAGATAAAGAAACATTACCAACTTTAATACCATCTGGAAAACAGTTTCTTTTAAATTGATTATTAAAAAATCTATTAAAGAAAACTCTTAACCATTTTTTTATTTCTTCATCATTATAATCATCATAAAAAGTAATACTTGCAAGTAAAAATATTTTTTTAGGACTCATACCATATCTTAGAAAATAATAAAGGAAAAAATCATGAAGTACATAATGTCCTATATTAGACTCAGTCTTTTGTAAAATTTCTCCATTCTTGTTAGGTGGTAAAAGTTCTGGACTAATAGGAGTATCTATTATATCTTTTAATATTACTGACTTATCTCTATCTTTAAAGTACTCTACTAAATATCTAACTAAAGTTTTTGGAATACTAGAATTAACTGCATACATACTCATATGGTCTCCATTATAAGTACACCATCCAAGAGCCATCTCACTCATATCTCCAGTACCAATAACAATACCATTTTCCTTATTAGCAATATCCATAAGTATTTGTGTTCTCTCTCTTGCTTGAGCATTTTCATAAGCAACACCTCTATCATCTTCACTAATACCTATATCTTTAAAATGTTGTATGCAAGATTTCTTTATAGAAACCTCTCTTAAACTAGCACCATACTCGGAAACTAACTTTAAAGCATTATTATAAGTCCTGTCAGTTGTACCAAATCCAGGCATAGTAACACAGATTATATCTTTTAAATCTTTTCCAATCTTCTTACATGCAGAAACTGTAACCAAAAACGCAAGAGTAGAATCAAGTCCTCCACTAATACCAATAACACACTTAATATCTTTAAGTTGTACTATACGTCTTCCAAGAGCATTTGACATTATACTTATAATTTCCTTACACCTTTCATCTCTTTTACTCTTAGTACTTGGAACAAAAGGATATTTTTTATAAACTCTAGTAATATTTTTATTTCTATTATTAATAGAAACTTCTATTTTTAAAATATTAGAAACATATTCTTTATCCATAAAAGTCTTATTACGTATTCTTTCATTTATAAGAATAGAAGTATCTATATCCGCAATAGTCATATTACTATTAAAATCAAATCTCTTATTTTCTTTAAGTAGATGACCATTTTCATATACCATACTACTACCAGAAAATACTATATCAGAAGTTGACTCCATAACACCACTAGATAAATAAACATATGCTGATATTGTTTTAGATGACTGCATCTTTACTAAATTTTTTCTATATTCATATTTACCTATAACTTCATTACTACTAGATAAATTAAATATAATAGATGAACCACCCATTGCAAGCTTAGAACTAATAGGTATTACACCCCATAAATCTTCGCATATCTCAATACCAAAAGACATATCACTATTATCTTTATCTACAAACACTAAATTATTACCAATAGGAATATCACAATCATTTATTTTTATAGTATCAGTATATAAATCCTTACTAGATGAAAACCATCTCTTTTCATAAAACTCATTATAATTAGGAATATAAGTTTTAACTGCTATACCAAGTATCTTACCACGGCTAATAACTGCTGCAGCATTAAACAACATATTATCATAACGTATTGGAAGACCTATGATAGATATAATATCTAAGTTAGTTGTCTCATCTACTATTTCAAGTAAAGCATGATAACTATCATTTATAATTTTTTCATTCAAGAATAAATCTCCACAAGTATAACCTGTAAGTGAAAGTTCAGGAGTAAGGATAATACTTGCACCTTCCCTATAAGCTTTATTTATTCCTTTAATAATTTCTTTTTTATTTGAAGAAACATCCATAAGAGTAAGCTTAGGCATAAAAGTTGCTACTCTAACATATCCATACTCCTTCATTAAAAACACCTCCAAATTATTTTAAAATATACTTTTTAGACTTTTCTATTGCAATTATCGAATTAGCATCATTAATATAACCTAACTTTTCCAGTTCCAACATCTCATCATAATAACAAGTAAAATATTTTATAAATTCATCATTATCTAAATTTTGATTTTCACGTTTTTCACAATTACAGGCAAGAAAAGAATGATTAAATGCAGCACTACATCCTTGATCCTGATAATAAGAGGATAAATGTATAATATCATCTGTTATAAAACCAGTTTCTTCTCTTAATTCGCGCATTGCAGCATCAATTGGCTCTTCATCTTTATCAATATAACCAGCAGGAAGTTCAACACCTACACCACTTTTTGTAAATACACGAGATTGCACAACAAGAAGTGTCTCATTATCCTTTGTAACAGGAAGTATAATAGATGCACTTCCATCTCTTTTTCCTTTTAATATTTTTTCACGTGGAATAACTATACCATTATTTAAAGTACAATTATACTTTTCTACATTTATAAAATTATCTTTAGCATCCACCAATTCTTTCTTTATAGTTTTAAACTCATTAATATAATAATTTATTTCATCAAGTTTCTTTCTTCTCATGATTTATATATTCTCCTCTTAATTTTTGTTTTTCCTTCCATTTTTAATGCATTCTGTCTATGTTCTTCTATTAACTCTCTTTTTAATTCTCTAAGTTTATCTGTTAAGTCAACATAATATTCATGAGGTTTATTAATACGTCTTACTTCTGGATATAATGTTTGATATTCTTCTTCACAATATTTTTGTTTTTCTAAAATAGTAGGCTCATCATATACTAACTCTCCATCTTTAAATATTACTTCTTTTAATTCTCTAACATCATAATTCGTAAGAGTAGTCTTCTTCCAAGTTTCAACCGGATGCACTAAAGTAAATTTATCATTAGAAATCTTTTCTCCAGCAATCGCAATAACATCACCTAAAGCATAACCACTATCTTTATCATAGAAACGATATACTTTTTTAAATCCTGGATTAGTAGTCTTAAATGTATCTTCACTAACCTTAATACGAGGACTTACTACTCCATCACGTTCTACTGCAACAAGTTTATACACTCCACCAACTCTTTCTTTAGATGCCGCAATATTATCTCCTGCACCAATTGAGTCAATTACAGCTCCTTGTTTTAATAAATCATCAATTGTATATTCTGAAAGTCCATTAGAAAGACAAATTGTAGCGTCCTTATAACCTGCCTCATCTAACATATCTCTTGCAGCTTTAGATAAATAAGCAAGATCTCCACTATCAATTCTAATACCTTTAAACTTATAACCATTAGGTTTTAAATATTCATTTGCAACTCTAATAGCATTAGGTATACCACTACGAAGAGTATCGTAAGTATCAACCAAAAATACACAATTATTTGGATTACTCTTAGCATATTTCAAAAATGCTTCATACTCATCTTCACTTTCTGTAACAAGCGAATGAGCCATAGTACCAAGTACTGGAATACCATATTTCATACCAGCATAAGTATTACTTGTTCCACTACATCCTCCAATATATGCATTCTTACTAGCTTCAATTGCAGAGTCCACACCACGAGCACGTCTAGCACCAAACTCCATAACAGGAATCTGTTTGTCTCCTTTCCTTGCTGCAGCAGTAATTCTTTTCGCAGCAGTTGTAACTAAAGAAGCATGATTAAAATTAGCAAGTAAAGCAGTTTCTAATATTTGAGCAGTAACCAAATCAGCTTTTACAGTTAAAACTGGTTCATTAGGAAATACAACAGTTCCATCAGGTACAGCATAAATATCTCCTTTAAATTTTAATTCACTAAGATATTCTAAAAATTCATCTGTAAAAGTATTTAAACTTCTTAAATATTCAATTTCTTCATCTCCAAACTTAAAGTTTTCAATATACTTAATAGTCTCATCTAATCCACCACTAATTGTATATCCTCCATTAAAAGGATTTTCTCTAAAAAATATATCAAAATATACTTCTTCTTTTTCTCTTCCTTCATTAAAATATGTTTGAGCCATAGTAAGCTCATAAAAATCAGTCATTAAAGTTTTATTTTCCATAATATCATTCCTTTCTTATTTATATTTTATTAATAACAAACCTTAAAAAAATAATTATCTCTTTTTAACTAAATGAACACCTTGTTGTTCCATAAGTAATAGTGAAGCATCAACATAATTTTTTCTAGCATCCTCCGCAAAAGTTGCGATAGCATCAGTATGAACTTGCACATTAACATCACGATTCCACTCATCCAAGTAATTAGCAAGCCCCATTGTACCATTAACAACACAAATATCAGTACAACATCCAACTACATCAATATCTTTAATATTAACAGCTTCTTCCATAATTTCTCTAAATTTAGGTGCTTCCATAAAACTTGTAGAGTTCTTAACTACTGAAACTGTATTATCAAGTTTTTCATATTCTTTAAGTTCATCAATTACCTCTTCTTCACCACTTCCTTTAATACAATGAAAAGCACCTCCAAAACGTTTATGTTCCAAAGAATCCTTAGTATGAGTATCTTTAATAAACACTACTAAATCTCCTCTATCATGTGCTTCCTTAATTAACTCAATTTGTCTAGGTACAACATCTCCTATTTTAACATCAGCTAAAGCACCTTCTTTAACAAATCCATTAACCATATCAACCACTATTAACATCCCTTCATAAACTTTTAAATCTTTAACTTTGTTCATAATAAACGCTCCTTTCTTTTTAACTTTTTATTAATAACACAAAGTATAAATTTTACAAACTAATTCGTTTGTTATTAACATTATATTAAAAACATACATTTTTGTCAACACTTTTTTTAAAAAAATTAAAAAGAGTTTCAAAACTCTTTCATATCTTCAAGTATTTTTATAGATAACCCAGTAATATTAGATATCAACTCAATATCATAATTATCTTCTAACATATTAATAGCTATCTGCTTTTCTTTTTTATAATAACCATCTCTATAACAAATATCATATCTAAGTTTTCTATGTTCATCTAAAGACATAACATCATCTAAATCTTTTTTATACATATTAATATCCTCTAAAGATAATCCAGTAATATTACATATTTCATTAATACTATAATTATTCTTTAACATATTAGAAATAACAAACTTATATTTTACATCTTTACCATAATTATAAAATTTTTCTTTCATTATAAACACCTCCAATTTATATTAACCACTAGCTAACATAATTATATTATAATACATAAATATATTTTTGCAAATAATTTTTAAAAAATTTGAAAGAAGAACAATGTATTGAAAAAAAGGGTGTGTATAAAGTAAATGAATGAAAGAACTAAAACATGAACTAGACCATTGTTCTCCCTTCATTTAAGCACTATACTAAATATTAAAACAAAAATCAAATGAGCACTTTTTACAAATTTATAACAAAATTTTACTAAAAAATATAAAAAGATATCTTCACATATAAGAAAATATCTTTTTCATAAAAATTATTATATTAATTTATATAATTGACTTAAACTTTTACAAATTTAATTTTTTTACTTTTTGTTATTCTATTTTTTCAAATAAATATTCTCATCATAGTAATCATCAACATAAATTAGTATTTAACAAAAAAAAGAAAAGAGTTAAAACCCTTTTCTTTTGCCTAGGGTGCCTCGTACTTAAAAATA
This sequence comes from uncultured Bacilli bacterium, assembly GCA_947627145.1. The sequence continues at coordinate 1,762 of CANQUW010000006.1, read as the reverse complement.
CGATTAGGTTTTATTTTTTAACCGACAACACCTAGGTCTTGTAAAACAAGTATATCATAATAAAATACATATTGTCAACTTTTCGTTTCGGACATTTTTGAATTTCTGTTTTTTACATTAACTATAGGTTCTTTAAAATATCTGTATGGAAACTTTGAAATGATTGCTGTTTTCATAGCTGGTATTAAATTATATGTAGAATGTGGTGATCTAAAATTATAATAACCAAATATAACATTTGATACTAAATCTGCCATTTGCACTTCTCTATGTTCGCTAGAGTTTTTATATTTCACTTTGAATTTTTTATTGTAAATCAATCCTAGAGCTGAGTTTAAATAATCTTCTAATGAATTTAGAGAACCAACACTAACATTTCTATTATCCAAAATAAGTTGTATTTCATCCGCTATTAACAAATTTGTATAATTGTGTAAAAGATAACTCAATAATACTTGAAGAAAATAATTATATTTTATATTTTCATTATGTTGCGTTCTATTAATTAAATGCCTTTTATCAATTACAATCGCTATTGGTATAGTAGTTGGAATTGAAAACAAATTATTTAAAAACTCAATTTTTTGATATGATTTCAAGTAGCATCCCTTTAATTCTTTATACTTTGATAAATAAGGATATTCTTGTTTTATAAATTTTTCTATCTTTTTATGAACAGATTTCACAGAATATATTTGTTTTGTAATGTATCCAGCAATAACAAAATAATCATTTTCTTTTTGATGAATAGCACCACTTTCATCTATTACTATATATACTATATTTTTCATTTTTTATTCTCCCTGTATATCGATTTCTATTTACATTTTTTGAAACATTATAATATTTTCACAACTTATATCCATTATATAACTAAATATTATATAACTAAATGTTAATTTAGTAAACAATTTATAATATATTAGTATTTAATTTTTTTACTTTTTGTTCTGCCCTCTCTAAATCTTCAGAAGTAGTAATTTTAAAATTCTCATCATCTCCTAAAACAACTTGTATAGGAATATTATTCATAGTAAATATCTGTGCACTACCTGTAATATTTCTTTTATCTTCTTCACTAAGACTTCTATCAAGTTCTATTAGTTTCTTTAAATTAGCACTAGTAGGTGTTTGCTCTCTATAAATTGTATTTCTAACAGGAACAGAAACAACCTTTCCATCTTCAACAACAACTATAGTATCACTAGTAGGAATAGCAGTAACAACAGCTCCAACTTCACGAGCACCACGAATATTCTCAAGTAATATTTCACGACTAACAAAAGGTCTAGCGGCATCATGAATTACTACTATATCATCATCACTTATATTATTCTTACTAATTTCTTCAAGTGCATTATGGATACTATCAATACGTTCTTTACCACCTTCAACAATTTTAATAGAATCTAAATACTTCTTATCTATAAATTTATTAATAAGATTATAATTATAATCCATATAATCCTTAGAAGAAACAATATAAATATAATCAAAACTATTTGTATCAATCATCTTCTTAATAGAATAAATAATAATAGCAATTCCATCTATTTCATAATACTGTTTAGGTACATCAATATTTTTAATACGACTTCCTGTACCACCAGCAACTATAACTCCATAATTCATAAATATCAACTTCTTTCAAAACAATATAATAACATAAAACATAATAGATTACAAAATCGAGTAGAGAAAACTTTTCAAGATAATTCTTGAATACTTTTCCCTCTCACACCACCGTACGTACCGTTCGGTA
>CANQUW010000005.1 GCA_947627145.1 uncultured Bacilli bacterium | reverse complement strand
TCATACCAATATTCATAATGATGTTTATTACGACCTTTATGATGAAGCCATGCTTTACTATAACCATTAACCATCTTGCAGTTTTTTATTGGACTTCTATTTCCCGAAAAATATTTAACACCTTCAAAAAACTCAGTAGGAGAATACTTAGATAAATCATGTACTAATCCCCTAAAAGGTATTCCTGCTTTGCAACACAAAACAAAAACTCTAAAACGATGACGATTAACAACACCTAAATGCTTAAATATTCTACCCAATGTTATTTTATATTCATCCGTATTTTTCATTATAATCAACTCTTTCCCACTCTATTAATAACCATATCAATAACAAGTAATATAAGTCCTAAAACAAGTAATAATATCGCCATATTAAACTTCATATTATATAATATTAAATATCTATAATTAGTAATATTACCTATAACTCCAATCAAAAACAAACTATAATAAGTTATAGACATCTTATTCAACTTATTTTTATTTGAAATAATAATCTTTAAAGCAATTACCAATAAGAATAATAACAAAACTATTCTAATTATATTATTAATTCCATTAATAGAATTATTATCTGGATTAATATATAATATATTTCTAATTATCTCTATTCCTCTGTTAGGTATTACAGAAAAACTTCCTATCTTTCCACCACTAACCATCTTAGTACTTAGACAATTTATACAAGATGTAAGATTAAATGAATAATCTATATAAAATTCTAATAAAAAATTAAGTACAATACCTACAATAGAAAATATAAATACATATTTTATTTTACTCTTTTTCACTACACATCACCTTCTAAAATTATTATATCAAAAAAAGAATAACAAAACTATTATTCTTTATAATTTATATTAATTTTTATAACTTATATCATAATTACTAGGTCCATTAATCACTTTACCATCAACATCAAATCTAGAACCATGACAAGGACAATCCCAAGTTTTATCTATCTCATTAAAAAATAAATTACATCCCATATGAGGACATTTAATAAATACCATATGTTCATGTGCCTCTTCATCTGTATAAATCCCAATCTTATTACCATCTACATTTTCTATTCTAACATTATCATACCAACTCTTAGAAACATCAACCTTACTTTCAACATAACTTTTAAAATTACTTCCTAAAACTAATGGCAAACTAGATATTTTAACTCCTCTTTTAGGATCAAACAAATCTTTATATTTATTATCACGTCCAAGTATCAAATCCTTTATAACAACTGATGCAATAGTACTATTAGTCATACCCCAAGTATTATAACCTGTAGCAAGAAATAAATTATTTTTAATTTCTCCAACATATGGTATAGAATCTCCAGTTATTATATCAATATTAGACCACATATATTTAAACTTTTTAGAAATATCTTCTAACTTCTTAAAATGTTTCTTATCACACACATCCATTGCAATATTCCTACTACCATATAAAAATATTTGATATGTCATATTTCTCTCTTTCAAGTATCTCTCTGACTTAACAGGTTTATCTAAACTAATAGCATTAAAATCTATTTTATCTTTAGAAGTAAAAGCTCCAACATAAGACTTTTCTAAATGAACTTTAAATGGCATAAAAAACGGCATTATAAAATATGGATAATGAAGCGCAAGAACAACTTTTTTAGCTTGTATAAAATTATCGCCTGCTTTAACTAAATAATAATTATTAAAATCATTTATTGAATAAACTCTAGTATCCTCGTAAATTTCTACTCCACTATTTATTAGTTTCTTTTTAAGAGACTCTAAATATTTAAGAGGATGAAAAACATAACATCCTTTTGCTTTTATACCATAACATTCTTCTCCATTAGGTAATTTGTAAATATCTTCAATATCCTCAGAAAAACTTTTAAGTAGTTCTTTTTCTTCATCTATTTTCTTCTTATTATTATCATCTTCTGTAAATAAATAAGAATCACTATACGAAAGATTACATCTTATTCTTTCTTTTTTAACAATACCTCTAACTATTTCAATAGCATCTTTCTGTGCTTCATAATATAAGTTTGCCTTATTATAACCACTAGATTTTTTTATTTTAGAATAAATACCATCCTGTAAAAAAGTAAGTTTTCCTGTAGTTCTAGCAGTAACTCCCATACCAATAGTATTAGCCTCCACCAAAGCGACTTTTAATCTAGAATCTTTAAGTTGATAACAACAACTAATACCAGTAATACCTCCACCAATTACTAATACATCTACTTTAATATTTTTATCTAACTTCTTACATTTAGAAAATTTAATACCATCCATCCATATACTTTTATTTTCCATAAAAAAAATCACCATTTATATTATTGGCAATTTTTTCACATTTATAATTTTATTTTTCTTCTTTTAATGTTTTATCAATCCAAGCTTTAGCTTCATCTATAGTATCTGTATCAGGAATCATAACATAAAGTCTACGAGAGCCCATACTATAAGTTGGCATCATACTACCACTTCCATCTAAGCTAATACTATTAACATCCCATTTTATATTTCTATCTATCTGCATTTTTATCAAATTAGCAATATTATTATAAGACATACTAGTTTCAAATGTTCCTTCTAAAGATTTTAAAATATCTTTAAACTTACCTACATTTTTCTTATTACTCATCTTATCAATTACTGCTTTAATTATTTCTTGCTGATTTTCTCCTCTATGTCTATCTCCAGTCTCATAAGCATGACGTTCTCTTGCAAAAGCTAAAGCAGTCTTACCATCCATATGATTAATACCTTCTTCAATTTTTACAGAACCATCAACATAAGAAGTAAACGCTCTATCAGAATAAACATCAACACCACCAATTAAATCGATACTCTTTGTAAGAGAAGAAAAATTCATTCTCAAATAATAATCAATATCAACATCTAATAAATTATTAATTGTATTAATACTTGTATCAATTCCATACATACCTGCATGAGTAAGTTTATCTTTAGAATCAGTTCCATATAAATCTATATAATAATCTCTAGGAATAGAAACAAGTAATATCTTTCCCCTATCCGGATTAACAACCGCAAGTATATTAACATCACTTCTAGAAACATTACTTATTTTACCATATCTATCATTACCACTTATATATAAAATAAATGGATCTCGACTATCTTTATTTTTATACTTATTTTTCTTAACAATAACTTTATATGTTTTAATAACTTTAGAAATATTATTTAACTCTTCATATTCTTCTTTTAATATCTCATAATGATTATCTTCAATTACAAAAGAAGAATCACTATTTATAAAATTATTAACTAACTTAGATACTTCTTTTTCTTTCACTTCTTTATAATTTATATTAGTTCTAAGTAACAATTTAACTTGAGCATAATTTTTATCAGTAGTAAGATATGAAATATTATTATCATTTAAATCTTTTATATTTTTATAATTACCATCTTTTTTAACAACAACATCATAAGTCGCAATCTCATAATCACTAAGTCCTAAACTATTCATAAAATCATATATAGAATTTATATAAGTAAGCAAATATATAATACCACCTATTAAACAAATAGAAATTATCATAAAAAATATTCTACTAAAAATTTTAGTTTTCTTTCTTAATAATTTAAAGTCTAAAAATAAAACTATAATAGAAGATACTATACTAATAGGCAAAAAATATTTTATAGGTAAGATATCTACTTTATAAATAGCAAAAATAGTTACACCACATAAAGCAGTTAAAATAATACCTATAACTTTACTTAAAAATCTACCCATATTATCACCTTACTTAAATATTATTTTACCATAATAAAAAGAAAAAAGATACAAAATATATTGTATCTAAAATATTATTTTTTATTTTTCTTAGTTTCTTTTTTATCTGTTTCATCTTTAGTAAGATATTTCCAAATAAAAGCAGCAACTAGAGCACCCACAAGTGGAGCTAATATAAATACCCATACTTGATTTAGTGCTTCTCCTCCAGCAAACAATGCTGGCCCTAAACTTCTAGCAGGGTTAACACTTGTCCCAGTTAATGGAATACCAATAATATGAACAAATGCTAAAGCAAGACCAATTACAAGTCCTGAAACACTAGAATATTCTTTCTTAGATGTAACACCAAGTATTGTAAGTACAAATATTAAAGTTAAAACTATTTCAATAATAATTGCACCTATCATATCAAGACGAACATAAGAAAGACTTCCGTATCCATTAGTTCCAAGTCCAGTAATTATTGGATCACACATACTACCAATTAGTTTTAAAAGTGCTGCTGCAACAACTGCACCTAAAACTTGACTGACTACATAACCAATAAAGTCACGTCCATCCATTTTTTTATTAATCCACATAGCAAGTGAAACTGCTGGATTAATATGACATCCTGAAATGTTTCCAATAGAGTATGCCATTGCAACAATTGCAAGTCCAAATGCCATAGCAATCCCTAATACCCCAAGCACTCCTTCTACTCCGCCAGAAAGTGCTGCTGCTCCACATCCAACGAAAGTAAGTACAAAAGTACCAATAAATTCTGCTAAATATTTTTTCATTAAACTCTCCATCCTTTCTAAACCAATTATACTACTTTATAGAAAAAAAAGATAGAATTTTTTCTATCTTTGATATTATCTATTAGTCCATGATGCAGGAAAATTTACATAATTAGCAGGATTTTTAACTGTTGCAGCATAAGTATTCCAACTACATCCTCCACCTGGACTCTTCCAATCACAATCATTAATTTCCAAATGTAAATGATTTCCAGTAGAACATCCAGTTGTTCCCATATTACCAAGTACACTATCAGCTGTAACAGTTTGTCCAACTCCTACATTAAAACTACTAAGATGTGCATAAGTGGAATATAAATATCTTCCATTATAATTATGTTTAACTTTAACAACTCTAGCACGACCATTACAACCAACAGAACAATTACTACTACTACAACTATCCCAATAAACAGCTGTAACAACACCTGCCGCAATTGGATGAATTTCAATAGTTCTATTACTACTTCCTATATCCATTCCCATGTGTCCTCTATTAAAAGCTTGATTAATTCTTCCATATTCTACAGGTCTAAAAAATCCATTTGTACTAGGAACAGAACCAAATCCTCCAGAAGAACCACCTCTACTTTGTTCAACTCTATACTGACAAGATTGAACATCTTCATTAATTCCACAACCTAAACTTTTATAATATTTAATATTAGCTTGTGCAAGTTTAATCTGTTCTTCATCACTAGGCATACCTGCTCTAATAGCAATATTTTCAGCTTCTATTTTTGCTTTTTCACTATTAAGTTGCTTTTCTAATTCACCAAGTTCTGTCTTTTTATTGTTAAGTTGTACCTGTTGTTTTTCATTCTTCTTTATAAGAGCATCTAACTCTTTCATAACTTTATCATTATATTCAGTAAGTTGTTCTACCATAGAAACCCTATAAATCATATCTTTAATAGTTTTAGCACCAAATATATATTCCAAATAAGAATTTTCTCCATTAGATATTTGATGATATTCTATTATCTTTTTACTTTCTTGTCCTTTTTTTTCTATTTTTTTATTACTATCATCTATCTCTACTTGTAAATTTTCTATTTCTTTTTCTGCCTCATTAACTTTATTTTGAAGTGTTGAAATATTTCTCTTTATTTCAGCAATCTCAGCTTCATTTTTAGCTACTTGATTCTTTTTAGCTTGAAGTGCATTAATATAAGTATTCATTTCATCTTCAAATTGTTTTAATGTTTTAGCACTTGCAGAAACAGGTAAAACTAAATAAGAAAATATTATAGTAACAATTAAAATATATAAATATCTTTTCTTCATAACTACACCTTCAAATACTTTCTAACCGCACCACTACTACCAAGCATACCAACTAAAATACCAATAAGCAAAACTATACCTGATACGGAATAAATAAATGGTTCTGGTTTAATAAGTTCAATTAATTCTGTAAATAAATAGCCATCAAAATAATTATAAAAAGCTAAATATCCATAAGTAATAAGTATTATTGGAATTATAGATCCTATCATTCCTAGTATCATACCTTCTATTATAAAAGGCATTTTTATTGTAAAGTTATTAGCACCAACAAGTCTCATAATAGAAATTTCTCTTTTTCTTGAGAAAATAGTTAATTTAATTGTATTAATAATTAAGAAAACTGTAACAACTACTAAAGCAATAACAACACCAAAAGCAACTGTTTTTATAGATGAAAATGCTTCTACAAGTTGATCAACCATACCTTCTCCATATTTAACTGTTGCAACTTTATCTAGTTTTTTTATTTTATTTGCAGTCTTACCTATTTTTTCTACATTTTTAACTTTTAATTGAAAAGTATCTTTAAGTGGACTTTCTTCATCGCTCCATCCATCCATAACAGTTTTAAAAACATCACTTTCTTTACTCATTTCTTCTTTTACTTCATTTTTACTTTCAAAAGTAACTTTTGAAACATTACTCATATTATGAATATTATCTTTAACAGCAGTAACTTCTTCTTCAGTTGCATCATTTTCCATAAATACAACTATTGTTAAATCTTTTTCTATTTCACGAGTAAAGTTTTGAACATTAAATGATGCTACTATCGCAATCGCAACTATTATTAATGTAATAGTAATACATGAAATAGATGCTAGTGATAAACTAAAGTTACGAAATACACTTTTAAATGCATCTCTGCAACTTCTTCCAAACATTCTACACAATCTCATTATATGTACCCTCCTCTTCGTTACTAATTATTCTGCCATCTTTTAGGGTAACAACTTGCTTCTTCATTCTATTAACTATCTCTTTATCATGAGTTGCCATAATAATAGTTGTTCCACGTTTTTCGTTAATCAACTCTAATACTTCCATAATTTCACGACTACGTTCTGGATCTAAGTTTCCAGTAGGTTCATCACAAAGTAAAAGTTTAGGATTGTTAACAATAGCACGAGCAATCGCAACTCTTTGTTGTTCTCCACCTGAAAGTTGATTAGGATAATTATGTATCTTACCCTTAAGACCAACAAGTTCCAAAGCTTTTAAACTTTGACTTCTAGCAAGTTTCTTAGGAGCACCTATAACTTCCATTGCAAAATTAACATTTTCATATACTGTAAGTTTAGGAAGTAATCTATAATCTTGAAATACTATTCCTACCTTACGACGTAATTTATATACTTTACTATTTCTAAGTTTAGCAACATTAACACCACCAACAACTATCTGTCCAGATGATGGTTTTTCTTCTCTATAAAGCATCTTTATAAGAGTACTTTTACCAGAACCACTACCTCCAATAACAAATACAAATGCACCTTTCCTAATAGAAAGAGTAGCATCATAAACAGCAGTGACACCATTTTTATATTGCTTATAAACATTTTTTAATCTAATTAAATCCAATTGTTTTCACCACCTTAATAGTAACATTATAACATATAAAAAAACAAAAAGAAACAGACTTAGACAAATTTTCCAAAAGAAAAAGATGGAATTAGTCCATCTACAAATAAAATACAATTATTTACTTTTTTTAAAACTTTTACGTACTTCCTCTCTTTTATTTAATTCATCTTTTGCTTGATAAACTTCACTGCTAATACAATTATGCATCTTTACTACAGCAGGTGCAAAAATTAAAGTAATTAGAACTGAAGCACCAACACTTGGTACTTCGCATAATATAGTATATAAAAGATACTCAACAGTTTCTATAATATTTTCAGAAACACTTTCTTTATGAACTACACATGCATTTTCTTTAGGCTTATATATTGTAGCTTGAAAATATGCATCTTTATTTAACTCTTCAATAGATACCTTTTTTTCTTTTTTTATATCTACTGCTGATGGATTACCTAAAATATCTTCTATAATATTTTCTAAAGGAATATTATTATTTGATTTTTCAAGTATTTTTTTATAAACTGTTTCATCAATTTGATACGTCTTTACTACTTGTTCAAAACAATCACCTTTATTTTCCCATTTTGAATGATATGATAACATATTTCTATTAGGTTCTTGTACAGGATCAAAATCTACTCTTTCCAATTTATGTTCATCATTACCCATACTATCAAAAACATGTTCATCACACAAACACGAAACTTGTTCTTCTTCCAAAACAAATGGTATATTACCTTCTTCTTTATATTTTTCAAAAACATAAACAGGAGCAGGAAGAAAAGTAGCAATACAAGTTCCACCAACAGTTACCGCTCCAATAATTGATGCAACCCAATCACTTATACTAAATATTTTTTTTCTAATTTTCAATTTTTTAATTTCTTTTTCTAATTTTGGATCCAATTTTTTTATTAATTCTTCTTCGGTCATTTCTTCTTACCTCCGATTTTTTTCTCTAATTTCGCAACTAAATTATAATTAAAGATTTCATCAATCGAAATATCATTTTTATTCATATACTGTATAATTTTCCGAATATTTTCTTCATGTTGATTATCTATATTACCTAACTTATCTTGTAAAGATTTAGGTAATATAGTTTTATCATCTATAATAGCCTTATCAACATTAATAGGCATTATGATTCTTTCTGAATTTATAGAGTTCTCAGGATAATATATATTAGCACTTCTTAAATCCACACCATCTAAATCCCAATTAACATTTGGAATATAACAAATCTTTTTGTTAAATGTTTTTACATCATCATAACTAACATCAAATCTACATCCATACAAACTTTTATTATAAACTTTTTGTGGATTTAAACTAACAGGATTACAATATCTAAAATCTATTCCTTGAACACATACATTATTAAAATCTATAATAGATAAATTTATAAACTTTAATTTATCTTTAAAATCATCATGTATTTCATAACAATTTTCTTCATTATTCCAATCTAAAAGCACTTCTTGAGGTACATTTAATTTTTCATCATTCTTATTTAATGTATCTAACATATCTAAATAATAAGATATTTTATTTCTAATTGTTACTTTCTTTTTTTCTTTCTCTTCTTCTTGTAGTTTCAATTTTTCTATCTTTTCTATTTTTTCTCTTTTAATTCTTGCTTTCTCAAATAATTTTTCTTCTTCTTCTCTTTTCTTTATTTCTTCTTTCAAAGTTTCATCAATACTATCTACTTCAAAATCAAATAAGTTCAATACTTCACTTGCACAAGTTTTATAATTTAAAATATTTTTATATTTTTTATCATATAAACCTTCTATTTCACACTCTTTTTCTAATTTATTATTATAAACATCTATAGCTATATTATTTCTACAAAACTCTTTTTTAGAATCTAAATTAAAACTTACATACATTCCATTATCAAGTCTAATTTTTTTATTAACTATTTTTGTAATTATATCTTTTTTGTTCTGTATAAAATTAATAACTTCATCATTTTTAGCAAATATACATAAATTATATAAATTACCAATTTCTTCATTTAATAATAACTTTTTTATACTATAAATAGATTTTTTTGAAACAGGGATCAATTCGTACCAACTACCCGGTATCATATAATTTATATGATCAGGAACAGATGAAACAACTGTAAATTCATCTTTATTATTATCAAGAATAACTCCTGGAAAATATTCTGCATCATTATAATCACTCCATTTTTTAGCAAGATTAATTTTAATAGGATTAGAAAATTCAGGATATACAACCACTACGTCACCAATTTTTACAAAACAACAATCATAGTTTTTTTGTAATCCATACAAAAAGTTAATACTAGTAATATAAATCGGCTCACGAAAGTCATTAAAGTCTCGAAAATAATTATTTATAATATTACATATTTTAAAAGCCAAATTATAAAATTCAGGATAAACTTTTTTATAAACTTCTTCTACATAATGATTACTATTTAAAATTATGTAATCTCCCATTTCTTTAATAGACATTTTATCTTCGTTTCCAAAAAAACTATTTTTCCATTTCTTATAATTAAGATCCATAATATCCCCCTATAAATGTTTCTTATTATAACACAAAATAACACAAAAATAAATACTAATTAAAAAAAGATGGAGATGGTGTATAATCTAGTGTGTAAATAATAAAAAAGCACACTAGATTATACACCATCAAATTGATATAAAACTTGTATCTTTTAGATTAAAAAGAATGAGAAAAGAACTAAATCTAACTATAAAACAACTTGCAGAAAAAATTAATGTTTCAACTGGTAAAATAAGTGAATATGAAAATGGAAAACAATTAATATCTGGAGAAACATTAGTAGAGTTTGCTAAGCTAAGTAATTGTTCTCTAGATTACTTACTTGGTAGATCTGATATCAAAAAAATAAGAGACTCTAGCCATCTCTTACATAGTCTTTTCTTTATTTTTATATTCCACATTATAATTTTTTCAAGAATCTATTTTCCACCTTCAACTTGATAAGCATCACATACAACGAAGAACGCCTCAGGATCTATTTCTTTTAATCCTTCTGTTACTCTAAAATATTCATGAGTAGGAATAACAGATAAAAAACAAGTTCTTCTTTTTTCTAAAAATGCACCCTTAACTTTAAATTCAGTAATTGTATGTTTCATTTCTTTAACAATATAATTTCTTACTTTTTCTTCTTCTTTTGTAATAATATAAAATGCTTTATTACCACCAACTCCAAGTAATACTTTATCCATTGTAAAACCACTTATATAAAGTATAATAACTGAATACATTACCATAGTCCATCCAAAAATGGATGCTCCAAAAAGAACTATTAAACTATTAACAAAAAAATTACATTTACCAACAGATATTTTAAATTTTTTATGTAATATTTGACTAATAGCAGGTATACCTCCACCACTAAATCCAGTCTTACATATAAATCCATTAAGTACTCCAAGTATAACTCCTAAAAATATACTTATAACAAGCAAATCACTTGTATCAAGTTGTATGTAATCATGGACAATTGAAGTTAGCTGCACAAACAAAGGATAAACAATTGTTGCAACAACAGTACCACTAGTTCTTTCAACTCCTAAATATATATAACTAAATATTAATAATATAAATGAAATTATAAAAATTATAATAGAAGGTTTAACTCCACTAATATAATTAAGAATAACTGCAAGTCCATTAACACCACCTGTTACAATATTAGCAGGTAATGTAAGCAAATTAAAAACAATAGATGACAAAAACAAACAAGTAATCATTACAATATATCTTTGTAATAATTTTTTTGTTTTTATTGTCTCTATTATTTTATCTAAGTCTAAATCTAATTCTTTTTTCTCTTCTTCCATTATCACTCAACCCCAACCACTTCATAAGCATCAGTTACAACAAAGAAAGCATCTGGATCTATCTCATTAATACCTTCTTTTAATTTATAATATTCTTTTGTACGAAGTACACATAAAAGTACATTCTGTCTAGTTTTAGTATACCCACCTTTTGCATTAAATACAGTAACTCCACGATTTAAATATTTTAATATAAATTCTTTTATCTCATCATCTTTATTAGTAACTATATAAAAAGCTTTACAATCACTTATACCAAGTATAACTTTATCAGCCATATAACTAATTAAATATAAAATAATAATACCATACATCAATTTAGTAGCACCAAATATAAATCCTGATACAAGAACAATAGCCCCATCACTAATAAGCATACTATTACCCATACTAATATGTGCATATTTAGAAATAATTTGATTTAAAATATCAGTACCACCAGTAGTAAATCCAGCTTTAAAAATAAGTCCAGCACCAAATCCATAAACAACTCCACCAAACACAGCAGAAAGTAACATTTGTGAAGTATCAACATCTATATAGTTTCCAATATTAGCAGTTAATTCTACAAAAAGTGGAAATAATATTGAACCAAGTATTGATCCTCTAGTAGTAACTCTTCCAAGTAAAGCATAAGAAAGTACAAGTAATAATAAATCTGCAATTAATATAACAACAGATGGATTAAGTCCAAATAGTCTTTTTAAAATTATTGCAATACCACCAACACCACCAGGAACTAAATCATTATCTACTAAAAATAAATTAAATGCTATCGCAACTATAAGACATCCAACAGAAAATTCTATATATCTTTTAACTATAGACTTATGATCTATATCCTCAAGTATTTTTTTATTAACATTACTTTTAAATATATTAAACATAACTATTTCCTCCTTAACATTGCTTCTATAAATATATCTATATCTCCATCCATTACTTTATCTACATTACTAGTTTCCACATCTGTTCTATGATCTCTGACCATTTTATATGGATGCATTACATAACTTCTAATCTGAGAACCAAATTCTATATTTCTTTGTTCTCCTTTAATTGAAGAAAGTTCATCTCTTTGCTTTTCCTCTTCTAAAACAAGTAATTTACTTTTTAAAACTTTCATAGCTTGTTCTTTATTTTGTATCTGACTTCTTTCATTCTGACAAGTAACAACAATACCTGTAGGTAAATGTGTAATCCTAACTGCAGAGTCTGTTGTATTAACACCCTGTCCTCCACATCCTGAAGATCTATAAACATCTATTTTTAAATCTTGTGGTTCAATATCTATTTCTATATTTTTATTAATTTCAGGAGTAACCTCTACTGATGCAAAAGACGTATGTCGTCTTTTATTAGAATCAAATGGAGAAATCCTAACTAAACGATGAACCCCTTTTTCATTTTTTAAATATCCATAACTATTATTACCTTTGACTAAAAACGAAACACTCTTAATACCAGCTTCTTCACCTTCCTGCATATCTAAAAGTTCTACTTTATAATTTTTAGATTCACACCATCTTAAATACATACGATAAAGCATATCTGCCCAATCACAAGCTTCAGTTCCCCCAGCACCACTATGAATCTCAACTATAGAATTCTCTTTATCATATTTTCCATTTAAAAGAAGTAAAAGCTCTAAATTATTATAATCTTTAATTATAGATTTTCCATCTTCTAAAATATTATTATAAATATCTTGATCATACTCTTCTTCTATTAAATTAATTAAATCCAAATTATCATCTATTCTATTAGATAAATCCTTTATAGAAGAAACCACATCTTTAAGTTCACTAACTTCTTTTAATACTTTTTCTGCATTATCTTTATCATTCCAAAAATCCGTCTTATTAATTTCACTTTCTAATTTGTTAATTTGTTCTTCTTTTGAATCGCAGTCAAAGAGACCTCCATAATTCATCTAGTTTTTCACGTTTTTCTAAAAGTTCCTTTTTTAAATCACTTATCTCCATAACATTTCCTCCAAAAAAATTTATATATTAATATTGTACCAAAAAATATATAATTTTATAAAATAATAATGTATTTTTTTTAATATTTTACATAATATATAAGTGGGGAAGGTTCACTTTTAAGTGTGAAGATCCCCTGTAAATATAGATTGAGCATCAAAATTAATTTTTGGTGCTCTTATTTTTTGGTAAAAGTATTTCTTCTATCTCTTTCCAATCTTTAACTCTTTTTACTCCTCTTTCTTTAAGTGTTAAATCATCATAACTTCTATTGTGATAAGCATCAAGTAATAATTTAATTTCTCCATACCCTTTTAAATTAGAAAACTTATCATCTATTTTTATATCACATTCTATTACATCTTTAGACCCAGTTAAAATTATTTTTCTAGGATCAATAAAAGGTAAGTTTTTACAAATCCAAGTATGTTTTAAAGAAGCCATAACTCCACTTTCTAAAGGTCTTCTTCTATCAACATAAGCACTACAAATATAAACATCATAAACTTTAGATAATTTTTCTATAACTTCAATCGCACCAGGTATAGACTCAACATTTTCATAACTATCTATAGAATAGAAATAATCTAAATATTCTTCAAGCCTTCCATCAGGAACTAAACTTTCAACATAATATTCTCCATTCAAATCATCATAAGTATAATTTGTATTAAAATAATCATTTAATACCTTTAAATAACCATCACCACATATAGTATCATCTAAATCAATCATTATTTTTTTCTTCATAAAAATCACCTACTAAATTTTAACATATAAATCCATTATAAACAACAAAAAATCCATAACAGGATTTTTTATTATATATTAAATTAATATTAGAAAAACCAAAGAAATTTTTTCTTTTCCTCTTTTTTAGTTCCTTTTAATATAACTTTTGAAACTGGTTTCTTTAAAACTAATTCAGTAGTTTTTGTTCTAGAAATAACCTTACCATCTTTATCAACTATTACATCATAAGTTATCTCTTTCTTACCATTTTTTCCTTTTCTATATTTTTTAGTTTTACCTTTCAAAATATCAGAACTTTTTCTATAAACCACCTTATATTTTATTTTTACAACTTTCTTTTCGGTTTTTTTATATTTACATGAATTATCTTCTGTATTAGCTGTTGAATCATAGTTAATAGCATTACTATCCATACATCCATATTTTTTCGCAACACAACTACCATCATCTTTATTAGCACTAGCATTATAATTTAAAGCATTTGGATCAGTACATCCATAAACATAAGATGGCGTAGGTGCTGGTGCTGGTGTAGGAGCAACATAATGATAAGTACTAGAACTTGAACTACCTCCTCCACTACAAGTACAGGATGGACTCAAAGTACCATCATTACATCTTTGTCTTCCTGTTTGAGAATCACACCCAGCAACTCCTTTATGCCAAGAACAGCATCCTCTCTGTGCAAAAACAGTAACCGGCATCAAAAACAACACAAAAACCCCTAAAAAAATTACTTTTTTCACTTCGTACACTCCCTACTATAAAAATATTATATACTAATCACCATTTTTTTCCAACTGAAAATAAAAAAGACTTAACACATAATGTCAACTCTTTTTAAAAATCACAATTACCTGGTGTTCTAGGATAAGGTATAACATCCCTTATATTGGAAACTCCTGTAAGATACATAATAAGTCTTTCAAATCCCATACCAAAACCACTATGAACACATCCACCATACTCTCTAAGTTTTAAATACCAATAAAGTTCTTCACGACTTACATTCATATCTTTCATACGTTCCTCTAAAACATCATATCTTTCTTCTCTTTGAGAACCACCCATCAACTCACCAGAACCTGGTACTAACAAATCAACTGCCGCAACTGTTTTTTTATCATCATTAACTCTCATATAAAATGCTTTAATATCCTTAGGCCAGTCATATACAAAAACAGGTGCATTATATAATTCTTCTGTTAAATATTTCTCGTGTTCACGAGCTAAATCTTCACCAAAGTTTGGTTCAAATTCAAAAGTCTTTCCAGATTTTTTTAATGCTTCAATTGCTTCATGATGAGTAATTCTAATAGCTTGTTTATTAATTAAATTATTAAGTTTTTCTATTAAACCATTAGAAACAAATTTATCTAAAAATTTTATTTCTTCACTACAATTCTCAAGTACATAAGAAACAACATATTTAAGCATATCCTCCATTACATCCATATCACGACTCAAATCACAAAATGCCATTTCAGGTTCAATCATCCAAAATTCACTAGCATGAGTTTTAGTATTAGAATTTTCCGCTCTAAAAGTAGGTCCAAAAGTATAAACATTTTTATATGCTAAAGCAAACGTCTCTGCTTGAAGTTGTCCAGATACAGTAAGAGAAGTCATCTTACCAAAAAAGTCACGACTGTAATCTATATTACCATTTTCATCTTTTGGTATATTTTCAAGATCAAAACTTGTAACATGAAACATTTCTCCTGCACCTTCACAATCACTTGCGGTAATTAAAGGAGTATGTAAATAAACAAAATCTCTTTTTTGAAAATATTCATGTATTGCAAAAGCAGCTTTACTTCTTACTTTAAATACAGCTTGAAATAAATTAGTTCTAGGTCTAAGATAAGCTTGTTCTCTTAAAAATTCTCTTGTATGCCTTTTAGGTTGAATAGGATAATCTTCAGGACAATCTCCTAATAATTCTATCTTTTTAGCACGAATCTCAAAGTCTTGTCCATCTTTTGGAGATTCTACAACTTCTCCCATAACACGTATAGAACTTCCAACATGAAACTTAGATACATCAGAAAAATTATCAATATCTTTATCATATACAATTTGAACTTGTGTAAAATAAGTACCATCACTAAATGAAATAAATCCAAAATCTTTTTGTTTACGATGATTTCTAATCCATCCTTCTAGCACTATATCTTTACCTAAATATTTTTCATAATTTAAAAACAATTCTTTATCTGACATAATACATCTCCTAATCTAAATATTTAATAACTTCATTATTAATACGAGAAACCATATGAGAAGCAACTTCCCCATTATCACACATTTCAAGTAATTTATTCTTATCAACAAACATTGCTTTAGTAGAATGTCCATCTTTAAAATCTATTTTACTAGTATCTATTTCTGCCTTTAAAACACAAGTAACATAAGCATATTTATGAGGATCTCTTTTAATAGGTTCAGCAATAAATATCTTTTCATAAGAAATATCCAAACCAATTTTTTCTTTTATTATACGTTTAATTGCATCATCATAACTTTCATCAGTAAGTAATCCACTACTAATAGAGCACCAACTACCAGGATATATTCTTGAATAATCAACAGAATTTTTAAGAAGTAAAACTTCCTTTTTATCATTAATTATCCAAATATCTATAGTTATATGATAATACCCATCAGGTATTTCACTTTTATAAGGAACAACTTTTAAAGTATTAACTAAATTGTTATCATATAAATCTACAAGTTTCATTATTTCATTTCCTCCTCTATATATTTTTTCAACATTTTTACAAAATTATTACTTATATCACTATTATTTTTACAAACAACAGAAATAACATCTTCAAATAAATCTTCTTCTATATTAAGTTCAAATAAAGATTTATCTTCTATATATTTTTTAAGTAACAACTTATTAGAAAAACCTAATCCTAAATTACTCTTAACTAAATCAAAATAAACATCAGACTCATTAACACTTAATACTTCTGTAAAATATATATTATTCTTATAACATAATTCTCTAAACTTACCCATTTTTAAAGAAGGTTTATATGATACAAAAGAAACCCCATTAAGTTCTTTAATAGATTTTATATCTTTATATTCATCATATATTTTATTACTACATACAAAACAATTAGGTATATGACATAAATCTTCTATAACAACATCATTTAGCTTTTCTAAATAATCTCTATTATCAATAATAATATCATAATCCTTTACCTTATCATTATCTAATTTACTATATAAATCAATATTAATTTTAACATTAGAATATTTACTCAAAAAACTATTTATAAATTCTGATAATACATCCGCAAATCCATTAACAATACCAATATTTAATTCTAAAAATTGCCTATCTTGATTTTGAAATATAACATTTTCAGATATAGTTTCGAAAGCTGGTTTTAATATTGAAAATAATTTTTCCCCTTCTTCAGTTAATTTAAATTGATAATTACTTCTATCAATAAGTGTTAGATTTAATTCTTCTTCTAATTTCTTAATACTTAAACTAAGAGATGGTTGAGCAACATTTATATTTTTAGAAGCATTAGTAACTCCATTATATAAAACTACATAATAAAAGTTTTTAAATAAATTAAAATTAAAATTATCCATATAGTATCACCACCAATTTCATATATATTATACCACAAAAAATACAAATCACCTAAGATTTGTACTTTTTATATACTTTTTTACTATCACTTTCGTCTTCTACTTCTATTTTAAATTTATCAAAAACTTCACGTAAAATTTTTAATGTTTCTTTTTCATTCACACCAACTGCTTGTATCCAACCAGAAGCATCATTACCAACTTTTCTTTTATGCTGATAATCTCCAACTTCACAAAACATATCCCCATCAATTACTCCTTTTATTTTTAACATATCACTAAGTGGAGTAATCTCTTTTATAATTCCTTCCTTATTTGGAAGATATAAATCTCCAACACATAAAATATTATTTCTATAATTTAAATCAACTTTTTTGTTAGTAGCAATATCAATAATTATATTATTTAAATCAATACCATAAGAATAACTATAATTTAAAACATATTGAAATCCAGGAAGTCTAAATCCTATTTCTCCAACTTTAACTTCTCCATCATCACTAACAAAAACTTCTGTAATCATAGAACCATTTTTTAACTCCATTCCACTTGCAATATCTTGTATTAAATCACGAGGAGAAAATTTAAAATATTCTGGTACTTTAACTACAGGAACATGACAATTAAAATCATTCTTTACAGTTGCAAGTATTGGAGAAATAGGAACATAAGTAACAAAAGAATCTAATACCTTTCCATCTTGAATAATACTCTCAATATGCCATTCATGATCATTTAAAAATTCTTCAACCATATATTTATTATTTTTAATATCAACATTTAATTTATCTATATCTTCTAAAGAACTAATTATATGAACATCTTTACTATTCATTCCTTTTCTAGGTTTTAATATAATTTCTTTATTATCATTTTCCACAAAAAACTCTTTTATATCATCTTTATTATTTATCTCTTTATATCTAGCAGTATCAACACCAATTTCTCTAAGTTTATTTTTCATAGGAACTTTATCTCTAATCCAAGATAATTGTTCTTCATTTAATGAATCAAGTCCTAGTTTTCTAGCAAATCTATGAGAAAATTCCATATAATATTCTGAATCATTTAAGAAATAATCAAGATGAATATTTTCTTTATCCAAATATTCTTTAAACTTTTCTACTTCTTCATCCATATCATTATAATAATCTATAACATAAGGTTTTAAATATTTAGTTTTTTCCAAATAATCGTCTGTAAAAAATTTAAGATTCTTATTTGTTCTAATAAACACAGGCCTAATATCATCTCTAGCCATCAAAGCATGAGATAAATCAGATTCAAATTCCTCAAAATATAATAAAGTTTTCATATTATCACCACTACTTAATTCTTTTTTCTATTTTTTTTGCAAAAGTCCTAATAACATCTCTTTCTAAAGATTTATTTCCAATATATTTAGTAAGTAAATCAGGTTCAGCAAGTTCTACTTCCATAACTTTAGCATGACCTTTATCTAAAACCATATCTACTCTCATATATAAATAATTATTAAATTCATCAAGACTTTCTACTTTTCTAGCAACTTCTTCTATTTCACTAGGTACGTCTTTTACCAAATAAGGTTTTTTCTTAGAATGAAAAACAGCAGGAAATCTTTTCATAGTATGAGTAAGAATACCATCTATAAATATACAAGAATATTCTCCATCATTTATACTAGAGATATAAGGCTGAACCATAACATTACTATCTTTATTTTCTAACAATAATTTATTTAATTTTTCTTTTATATTTTCAATAGATAATGTATTTGGTAAAACTAATTTTTTAGATGAATCATATAAAAAAGTATTCTCTCCACTACCTGAAATAGTAGGTTTAAAAACAATTGGTATATTATAATTTTTAAAGTCATAAATTTCTTTATCAAAATTTTTATTATCAATAAAATAAGTATCAATATGTTTAATATTATTTTTATCTAAAATATCAAATTGCTTATCCTTTAACACATTAGATAAAATCATTTTTGTATTATTTTCTAATTTAATATTTTTCTTATCTAAATAAGATAACCAATTTTTAAAGTTCTTAAAGTCATTTTGATAACCCCACGCCGATCTCAACACTAATAACTGAAAATCATCTATATCACTACTTTGCCAAGATACAATTTCTGCATCTATTCCCCTTTTTATAAGTTCATATTTTAAATTTTTATCTTCACTTATTTTATTCATCCACATATCATTTGATACTAATCCAACTTTTTTCATAATATCTACCTTAACTTTCTCAAAACCTTATTCATTGCACTCATATGATCTACTATTGCATATCTTGGAAGTGCTGTTGTAACTCTACCAATAATTTCATCTTCATTTGGCCAAGAAATAGATTTACCTAAAATAAGTTTAATCTTTTCTTGTTCATATAAATATTTAAGAAGTTCAATCTCATCTGTAATAACTCTACCATCTGCTTCTTTATTTTTTAATTTAGTAAAATCAAGAAGTTCAAAAAATCCAGATTCAGGAATAGTACCTTTAACAAAATCTACATTAGGTATTCCTTCAAGTGTATCACTTATATTAAATTCATTTGGAGTATAAAGTCTAATTTCTTCTTCTATAGCACGACGAACTTTTTTATCTTCTACACTATCAATACCATTAACCATAGCACGCATAAGTTCAAGTCTATATTTATATTCATCAATTATCGGATTAAAATATTTATCATATTCATCATATCTTTCACTACTTGCATTAAATGCACCCGCAAGTGCCTTTCCCTGTAATATAGGAGAAGAATCCATTGATTGAAATATATTATTTCTTACTCCTCTAATTATAGCTTCATTTGCAACTATCATTCCACTTCTTAAAGCTGCAAGTCCATAACTTTTAGAAAGTCCCATCATCGTAATAGTATTATCAAAATATTTTTCTTTAAAAGACATTGGTAAAGATAAATTATCTCTATCATAAGTTAAATCACGATAAATAATATCATCTATTACAAAAACCCCTTTT
>CANQUW010000004.1 GCA_947627145.1 uncultured Bacilli bacterium | reverse complement strand
ATTCTATCACGATATACACTTTCAACAAGCATATCTATATCCATTTGCATATTTTCCAAACTATCAGCAGAGTTTCTAGCACCTTCATTAGTTATCTGTAAAAACAATTGATGCATATTTTTAACAATAAAATAAGGATATAAATTATTCATATATTCTAAAGACTCATCAATAGTACCATTTTGATATGCCAAATCTATCATATGAGAAACATCCCTTTTTACAGGATCTTCTAATACACCAGAATTTCTAACTCCTTCAAGTGCTTTTACAAATGATTGAGTAGTTGCAAATTCCATTATAGTATTAGTAGTATATACTTGAACCTGCTCAAATAAAAACTCACTATATATTCTTTTACATCTAAGAAAATTTAAATAAGGAATAAACATTATTACACCTATAATATATATAGCACATACAACTAAATTATAAAAATACACCCAAGAAACAACTCCTGCAAAAGTTGCGAACATAGCAACTTGCATAGTATATTGTCTCATTGTATATTCTTGACCTAATTGTTTTGTTTTTTCTCTAACAGTATGAAATGAATATGGTGAAATCTTATCAAACAAAACTTGAGTTTGATTAACAAGATATTGTGAAACATTTTCACCACGATAGTTTCTATATATCAACCAAAATCCAGCAATAATTAATAATATAATTAATTCTAACATTTTATTACCTCCTAACTACCTTGAACACTTTGTACAACTGTACCCGGACTTACTCCAGGTTGTGCTGCAACAGATCCAGGAAGCGGTATCTGAGAAGTGGTAGGAACCGCCTCTACATTAGGAGTTTGAGATTGTACTTGAGGTTGAGGCTGTGGTTGTGGCGTAACAGCAACAGTAGTCGGTGCAGATTGTTCTACAGCTGGTGTAGGTGTAGCAACTTTATTAGAAGAACTATTATTATTTTTTTCAACAAGAGATTCATCCTTAAGTACAGTACCTCTTTCAATTTCTTTATCACTCATGTGAGAAGCAATTGATTCAATATCAACATTCTGATTAGCTAAATACTCCATTAAATGTTGACTAGGTCTTCTTTGAACAGCACCTTTACCAAATATTTTTTGATAAATAACTCTAGATTGACAAACATTATCATCATCAACATAGAATTCTGTTACCTCATCCACCTCACGATGGAACTTACCATATTCTTTACTATAATATGCTTTAATATGAACCCCTATCTGAATATATCTATATATTGTATTTAAAAACTGATCTACTTCGATATCAGACTCTAACAAACTATAAAGACGATATGGAATAGAAGCAGCTTTATCTGCATGTATTGTAGATAAAATATTATGTCCAGATGAAATAGAGTTACGTACAGCAGTAACTGCTTCTGCACTACGAACCTCAGAAAGTAATATCCATTTTGGATTCTGTCTCATGCAGGTAACCAAAACATCTGAATAACTTGCAACGTTATTAGTTTTCATTGCAACAATATCCCTTTGAGGGAAAATCTTATCCAAGTGAAGTTCCAAAGTATCTTCAATTGTAATAACTTTTTCATCCACTTTAGTATGACTAGCCAAGTATTTAACAAACTCTGTTTTACCAGAACCAGTCTCCCCTGCTACAATTATATTACAATGACCCTCAACACACTTAATTAGTATATCGTGAATATCGGCAGTAAAATAATCTTCTTTTAATAATTTTTCTTTTTCAAGACGAATCTTAGCAGGAGTTTTACGTATAACACATGCTATACCATTAGTAGCAATAGATTGATGAACAAAGTTTAAACGTAACTCAGCACTCTCTGCATCTAGAAATGGTTTAGCATTATTAAATGTAGTACCCATTACATTAGAACACTGAAAAGCAAGTTTCTCCATAAAATCAGAACTTGCTCCAGGTACTTCAACTCTAAGAGAACCCTGGTTTAATGAACGTATCCATATTTGACCACCATTACAAAATGAAATATCTGTAATATCATCATTATCTAGCAAAGGCTTTAAAGGTCCAAAGTCCAATTTGTCAAAAATATTTTCGTTCATTAAAACCATCTCCCTTATTCTTTATTCTTATTTTTTTATTTATCTTCTGTCCAAACAGTAACTTGATTAATAAAGTCTTTTATATCCTCATTAGAAATATTTACATCTCCAGGTTTATCTTTCAAACTTTCTGATGTAGGAACAATAACAATATCACTATCATAAGTTCCTAAATACTCAGCTTTCTTAAGTAATACGTAATATTCTTGAGGTAAAGCAAATATAACCATAGATGGAGTTGTTTCTTCATCAACATCAGCAAACACTGCATTTCCATCACTATCTTTAACTGCTAAAACTTTAACATTTTCAATCAACTTACCATACATGATTTGATCATCAGATGCTTGTTGTCCATCAGCAACTTTTTTAGTTATTTTTACATAAACATCTATATAATTGCCAGGATAAACTGAGTTACCATAAGTAGATGTAGTATTAACATTTAAATTATATAAAGTATAACCTTTAGGATAATCTAAAATAATACTAGCAGGTAATTGTTCTTTTTCAACTACACTTCTTCTATGAAATAAACTTCCTGCTGGAATTACACTATCTGCATTAGAATATTTATCAATAACTTCACTAGGACTAGTAATCTGATCTTCTTCAAGCATTGCAGGTGGAACTTTTTTTGTTCCTACCATATCTTGTGTTATTTGTACACCAGGTTTAATAGTTACCTTAGCATAAGGAACTTCCTGAGGTTTAACAGCAGCATTAACTCTAGCGTTATATCCAAGATATAACACTAGAATTCCAGCTACAACACAAACAACAGTAACAGTATTTTTATTAGCTAAAAACTTTTTTAATCCTAAACTTAAATTACCCATTACAATTCCCCTTTTCTATATTTTTTATTAATTTGATGCTTGACTATTGAAACAAGATGAATTAAGTCCTGTTTTCCAAGCACATTCTTGATTCCATTTTTCAGCAACTTCATTAGTCTTATTATTAGAAGTAAGTACCATTGTAATCTTAGTATTAATATCTAATTTAGTACCATCAGCAAAATTATCATTTTGTCCTGGGAACGAATACATAGTACCAGATTCTATTTTTACAGATACCTTTGGTGGCATCTCATTCAAATCATAAAAACCTATTCTATAATTTCTGTTTTTCTCTACTTCTTGAGCAAATCTCTTAATAAAGCTTTCAACAAATTTTTCTTTATCCATTCTCATTTGTCCAGAAGTTCTAAAAGTATTCTCTTCTAATGCATCAACCATAGATGCTTCCGTTGTTTCTTTTAATAAATAATAGTCAAGTTCACTACCAGTTGCGTAGCTTTGAATGACATTAATGGCAAACAAAGCTAGCAAACTGAACATAATAATTCCGACTGTTAACATGGCTTTATTCACAAATGATTCCTCCTTTTTATTTTTTTAATTTTTATTCATTTTATCTTTGAATTTTTGTAAAGCATCAGTAGAAGGTATAACTCCATTACTAGTATCAGCACAACGGGTAGCACCTTTGTTAGTACCTTTACTATCTAAGTTATTACATCTAATAGCTTTATCAGAAGGCATCTTAGTATAATTTAATGTTCTAATGAAATTACTCTTATAAGCATATAAACTATTTGCTTTATTTTCTTTAGTACCTACTATTGCAACTGCATCACCAGAACTGTAATCACCAAAAGTTTCTCCTTCTCTAGCAATATTTCTTAAATCGCTACCAGTAAATTCAAATTCGTAATCCAAGTAATCAGAAGTAAATACGTCATCTCCGATATCTTCTACATATTTTCTATAAGCACCTGGTGTTATTTCATAAACGAAACCATCATCACTAACAACATCAAGTTTAGTAGCAGATTCACTCCAGTTAAATGATTCAGCTTTACCATCTCCACCTTTTGCAGGTATAGGATTTTCTGGATCAGCAGCTTTAATTCTAGTATTTACAGAACTTATACTTGCAACTTCATTATCATCACTAGTATCATTTGAATTATCAGGAGTACTAGGATTATCAGGATCACTAGGATCTTCAGGAGGATCTATCTTAACTGTCTTGGTAGTTAAAGAATAGAAACATTTTGTACTTATAGTCCAATCATAATTTCCGAAATGTTCTGTTCTAGCAGAAATATTCCATTTTTCGATATCATTCTCAGTCATATGTAAACGAGCATCTTTTTCAGTTTCGTATTTATTTTTATTATTTATAAGTTGCTCTAACCAGTTAACATTAACATCTTTCTTTTCATTCTTATCTATACAATATTTATTATAACCACCATCGTAGAATCCTTCAGCACCCTCTTTTGGAGGTTGATCAGTAACTTTATTAGATTTCTTATCAACCCAACGTCCAGGGAATGTCCATCTAGTATAATGTTGCCATTCATTGTAATCTTCATTACCACAATAACATAATCCACCAGTACCATCTGTAATAGTATTCTTAGTAGAATCTCTACCTTGAATAATTAAATCACCAGCAGTACCAATGCAACCTTTACCACTATGCTCAGGTTCTTTAGTAGTACCTGTATCATTAGTAGCACTCCATTTATCTGTATCTTCATTTACACCAATATAGAATGTAGATTTAGTTTCACTTGTACTCTTACATGCAGCAGCTGCAGTACATTCTGCTAATTTTTGTGTATAACGATTAACATTTTCTTGATAAACAGCATTAGCATCAGCATCTGACATAAAGTTACCAGCACCACTAGTAGAATCATACCAACAAGTAGTATCACAAAGATTATCACAATAAGGAGTTTCAGAATTCAAATCACAAGATTGTCCTGTCTTTTTGCCGACTCCGACATCAACAAGGAATCCTCCACCACCGTTTTGACCACCTACTCCGATAGAACAAGCATTTTCAGTAGTACAAGATGGTGCTTGTATTTCACATTTACTTGTATCATGACAAACTCCGACATTCCAATGCATATCATGATCACTCATTGTTTGCCAGCCCCAATCATTTAAGTAATAATATGGAGCATATTGAGCCCAATAACATCCAGGATAATAACTCTTAAATGTAATTCTATTATTATTCTTATCAATGAAGAAATATCCAGATGTATGAGTTTGGAAGAACTCTCTTACTTTGTTCATTTCAGAACGTGGAGTAGTAACAGCAGGACATTTATCTGCATCTGGTCCAATATCATCATTAGCCATAAATTTAGGCATAACTGCACTAGAAGAACTTAATGTAGTATTAGCAGTCTTTCTAACTTTAGAATCACCGTCAACTATAACAACATCAGAAGTACCAGCACCATAAACTTCATTAAGACATTTTACAGAACAGCTATCAGTATATTTACCACCATCACAAGATTTAACACATGAATCAAATTCTTCTTCAGGTCCAGCACCTATTGACTCACCATCGTGACATCTAGGTCTTACAGAAGATGGTTGAGGTTTAACAGGACGACCATTTTCAGAAGGTAAAGCTTCACATTCAGTATAAGCAATTACTTGAACAGCATAACTAAAGCATGTACCAGCTGTAACTTCTTGAGGTGGATCAAAATTAACTTTTACATATTCAGTACAATTAACTTTACAAGCTTCTTTAGTTTCGTTAGTTTCTTTAAATCCTCCTTGTCCATCACTAGTAACAAGACTATATTCTTTAGTAACAGGATCGGCAGTATATTTAAATAAGTACAAATTAGGCTTAGCTTCGCCAGAACCATCTAAAGCATTTTCTTTTGTTGCAGCATCAGCAGAAGGATCACCTTTTAAGTTCAATGCAAGATGATTAGCATCAGCAGTTTCTAATTTATCACCGCCATCAACATCAGCCAAGTAAACAGAATTTACTTTACAATATAAATCATTAATCTTTGTTCCTTTTTCTCTTCGCTCTTCATAATCTTCAGGATTACCAATTTGATCATTAGTTCCTGTATTAGTTTTTTCACGAACAGCTATTTCATTATCAAATAGCTTTTCTGTTGATTGAATAGATTCTAAGATATTTTTTATATTAGGATCAGGACTACCATCAGAACAAATCTCAGATACCTTTTCCCTTTTTAATGCAACAAAGTCTTCATAGAATCCTCTAGCTCTGTAATCCTCAACATTCTTATTTATTGTAATATCAGGAGCTTCAGGATAACTTTTTTGTGCATCACTATTAGCCCATTCCTCACATACGTATTTATAAGGATTAGGTTCATTACCTATAGGACCACCTACATCTTCAAAGCCTCTATAACCACAATAATATTTTGACATAACTACTTGTTTGTCTTTGTCAAGAACTACTGCACCATTCTCATCATGAGCTTCTTGTTCTCCTTCAACCCAAAGAGATATAATTACAGTATAACCAGGTTGTCCCATATTTAAATATTTTGTAGTCTCAAAACTATGAGTTCCACCGGAAAAAGAAAGAGTA
Organism: uncultured Bacilli bacterium; assembly: GCA_947627145.1. The sequence continues at coordinate 17,981 of CANQUW010000004.1, read as the reverse complement.
TCTACAGGAGCACCATTATTAATAAAATCTCCTGGTCTATCAGAAGCCCATTGTCCCATAGTTTTAACTTGAGCATTTTTATTATTTTTTGCATTTTGAGCTTCTTCTTGGATAGCACTTGCAACAGATTGAGTACCCACATAAATATTAACTTCATATGGAGACTTTGGTCCTGTAACAGTCCATACATTGCTACCATCATCTTTAGCTTTTAAATTAACAACATCACCATTATCACATGTAAATGGTTCGTTAAGTTTAGCTTCAACATCCTTAACACCGATGAAAACGTTATTCTTATACCAAAAAACGCCCGTAACACCAAGTGCAACGACTATTAACAAAGCAATAACAACCCCTATCTTTTTATGCTTTTTCATTTGCTTCATCTCCTTTTAATATTTCCTTTATCTTGTTGTAATTTTTTTTAACTTTAAAATCATAGTTCGATACAATCTCACCATTTCGAACTAATCTTCCATCTATTCTAAAACTATACCCTGATACTGCACCAAAAAATCTAGTACAAGTAGCAAGTGTAATAATTCCATCATTATCATCTACATCAACATCAAAGTCGAAATAGCTTTCTTTTTTCACTCTCTTTATATACTTTTTAAGATCATTCTTATCCATATAATTTGTATAAATATCACCAGAATCAGTTTCTACAAAAGAAACTGCAAAAATCTTATAAAGATAATCTTCTCCATTAACAGTATATTGAATATATTTATTTTTTTCAACAAAATCAGGATACAGAAAAGATAATGTTTCCTCAAAACCACTAAACATCTCATTAGTAGTTCTAGGTGTTGAAGAAAGATTTAAAATATTATGACCAAGCAAAACTTTTCGACTAGTAAGATTAGAAGATTTTTGACCAGACCAAGAATATCCATAATCCCCATCAACTTCTTGACCAGTAGAATAAATAATAGGATAGTCTATATGAGTTCCTTGAACTTTAACCCATCCAATTACTTCTTCTTCAAGTTCTTTATCCTTTTTTTTAACATCATCTACTCTAGATTCTACTTTATAGAATGGTTGAACCAATCTATAAAGTAGAAAAACCAAAGTAAATATCAACAATACAGAACATATTATAACATAAATATTTTTATTTGTATACTCTTTTTCTTTTTTGTATTTTTTACTACTTTTTGCACTTATTTTAGTCATTACAACCTACTCCCTATTTTGTAACTTTATAAGGTTCTTCTTTAGTACCCTTTCCATCAATAATTATCATATTCTTATTAAGTGATGCAACAAGTTTTACAGCAGTATCATCAGTTAAATAATTACTAGAATTATAAACAGAACTATTATTAGAAGTTATATAAATTCTTGTTTTATGATTAGAAGAATCTCTAAACCAATAAGTATCCCCTTCATAAGAGCCACTAAACATTTCACTCATTTTAGGAGCTGCCAATTTAACATTATATTTCTTAGTACTTTGAGCATGATTATAAGCAGCACTATTTTTATATATTGGAACATCCACTTCAAATTTAACAAAATCTGTAGTTCTAATATAATCTCCTAATTTTTGGTTAATTTTATAACCTAAATTACCATTTTCTTCAGGATTATAAACTCTGTTTCTATTCTTCTCATAACCTAATACAACGTTTTTATAATCATCTTTAAGCACACTATACATAATAATTTTAGAACTGCCATTGTTATTCTTTTCTATAAATCTCCAAGTATATCCACCATAAGTAATATACTCTCCAGCAATAGCTTTATTAACCTTAGTACTCTTTCTTAAAGATTTATAATCCCCAATAGTATAAGGATTTTCAACACTACCATCACCTGATTTAATTTCAACATCCTTAACTAAATTCACAACAGGATGAATAGCATTACTATAACTACTTGAATAACTTGTATAACCACCTTTAATAGTCCATGCTTTCTTAGAGTTTTTAGAATTTCCAATCCAAGTAATAGCACCTTCATACAAATAAGAATTACTCTTATCATCAATAGACTTATTAAATTCATCAACACTTATAAGTCCTACATTAGCATCTTTATATTTATTACATTTAGTAACTTTACTAGGACTACTGTTAACTACATCATCACAGAACTTACCTTTTACAATATATTTCTTAGAGCCATCACTTAAATGATCATAAAAATATCCATTCAACCAACTATCAACATTATTATAATCAACATAAGAAATAATATCATCCGCCATTATTCTAATAGTATCATCATCATTAACTTTAACTATTCTAAATAACATTCCACTAAACATCATATAATTATTATCAACATTGCCCTTATAAACTCCTGTATTATTAGTATCATCTTTTACAACTTCAGATAATTTCTTAATTACATGAACAGTTCTAACCTTTACAGTTTCATTACCAAGACTATCACTTATTTTATAAGTTACTTTATAAGTACCTGCTTTAGAAGTTTTAACGTTATTTTTAATTTCTACTTTACTAGCATCCATTACTCCATCTTCATTATCATTAACGCTTTTAACACCTTCATCTTTATACTTATCACCAACATTAATAGTAATCTCTTCTTTACCATTTAAAGTGATAACAGGTCCAGTATGATCAACACTTTTTGTCTCAAATATTCCACATTTTAAATATGGATAATAATGATATTCACCATTAACATTAGTAACTTTAACCCAACTATCCTCAACTGAGCACAAGTCCCCACCTATAGGTGAATATAAAGTATCAACATACTTTTGACTGTATAGGGTACTAAGTTTTATAGTTCTTACACTACCTTCTTCAGGAAGCATTACAGAATTACGATCCATATAGTTCTCAGCACCATCTACCATTTTCTCCTTATTTTCATTAAACCTAATCAAAGGACTAACTAACAACCAAACCACTAATGCTATAACAACAACTGCAACAATTGTTATTATAGTTTTTTTGTTTTTGTTTTCTTTTTTCTTTTTCTTTTGCATAAATGCACCCCTCACTTTATCTTATATACATATTTTTTATTTCGAATAACATAAGTTATTTCGAGACTTTTTTTAGGATTCAACTTCTTAGGAACCTTAAGATATAAATATCTTCCCTGATACTCTCTATCAATATAATCAACAACATCTATGGTATTCTTTTTTCCTTTAGTATCTACATACTTAATTTTACCATATTTCTCCGAAAAGTCAACAAAATCTTTACCATCAAAATCAGCAGAATCATAAGTTATTTTAAGTATTCTATTACTACCCATTGCTTTAATAGTATCATCTTCTACTCTACATCCAGAAGCAGTACATCTATAAATTTTATAACCAAATTCATCTCCAAACTCACTATTCCTAAATATAACTGATTTTTTTTCTTCATTTGGCATTTCAAAAGTCAATTCTTTATTATTTTTACTTACAATTTCCTTATCAATATTTCTAATATCTTTAACTTTTAGTTTCATCTTTCTTAAATATGTTTCCATTCTATTATGATATTCTTGATAATATAATACAAAATTACTAAAAACATTTTTTTCATCTACTTTAAATACAAGTAAAAAATTATAACTTTTATTAGGCATCCATTTATCATTATTATATACTTTTCCTAAATCATCAAACGATGTATTATAAGTTGTACTATAAGAATAATCATTACTCCAATTCATCAAATGAAAGTTATCCATTTTCATAACTTCTTCTTTATCTCTATTCTTTATAGTCATATCAAGTATAACAAAAGCACGTCCCTTTTCGATTTTCTCACCTCTATAATCTTTATCTGTATAATAACTATTATTAACAGTAATCTCATAACCATCAATTTTTAAAGTTTTACCCTGTCTATAACTTTTATGAGTAACTCCAAAGAAATAATATATATTCCAAACTATAACAATTACAACAACTACTAAAATAGCATTAACTATAGTTTTATGTTCTTGATAAAAATACTCAAAATTTCTTAAAAGCTTTTGATAAAGTCTATAAATAATATGTTTATCAAATTCAAAACTAATTTCTACTTCTTCTTTATCAGATTCTCTTATTTCCAAAAGTTCTTGATCATTTGCAAAATCAAATTTAGAAAGATCAATTCCTAAAATACGAATAACCAATATAATGAATGCTACAAACTGAGGTGCAGAAGAAAGAAAAATAAGTCCTTGAAATAATTTAGCAGTCTGAAGTTTAAAAGAAGCATCACTAAATCCCACAAAATACATTGTTATGCTAAAGAACACTAACAATAAAAAAGAATATATAGAAACAAGCACAAGATACATCTTCCATGGCTTTCCTCTTTGTCTTAATAGATAACCTAAAAGAAAGGAAACACCAATCATTATAAATACACATAAATAAGTAATAAGTCCTAAATATCTACTAATAGGTTCTACAACAGAATTATAACTTTGTAAATCTACAAATTCATTCATAAAAGTTGTAGTCTGTAACGTCGCTCTAAAAATCCAAAAAGAAATAAGTAAAAGTACTACATGAACTTTACGGAAATTTTTTATTAAAAACGCATAAGGTTTCCTAATAATCATATTAACACCATCCCTTTATCCTTATTATCAATTATAAACTATTTTTATAAAGTTTAAAAGTATTTATAATATTTTTTTTAAGAAAAAAAGAGATTTAACAAATAATCCCTTTCAATTTACATAAATATATATTTTATCTGTTGTTTACAAATAAAAAAGCACTAAGTGCTTATTTTATTTCTTTAATTTCTACATCATAATTTCCATTAGGACTGTTAACAGTAACAACATCCCCAACTTTATGATTCATTAAAGCTTGAGCGATTGGTGATTCATTTGAAATCTTGCTTTCAAAAGGATCAGCTTCATGACTTCCAACTATTTTATATTCTTCCTCTTCATCATCTTCATCCATATAACGAATAGAAACAATAGTTCCAAGTCCTACTTTATCTTTAGAAACTTCCTTAATAACTTTAGCATTTTCAAGCATCTTCTCAATAGTTTTAATTCTACCTTCTATTTGAGCTTGTTCATCTCTTGCAGCATCATAATCTGCATTTTCACTTAAATCTCCTAAAGCTCTAGCTTCTTTTATAGCCTGAATATTTTCAGGTCTTCTTACTTTTATAAGATTATCTAACTCAGCTTTTAATTCATCAAGCCCTTCTTTAGTTAAATAAACTACATCGTCTTTTTTCATTTGTAATCACCTCTAATACAATGCAACATTTTACTATAAAAACTTAAATTTGTCAAATATTATTTACATTTTTTTGTAAACTATTATACCTTTTAACTTCTGTTAAAAAGAATTCATCAGTCATACCACTAATAAAATCAATAACTTTTCGCTTATCAGCTGTATTCTTTATATATGATTCACTTTGCTCATTTAAAAATATTCTATAAATAAAGCTACTTTTATCTTTATTCTTAACATCCTCTAAATATGAATAAAATAAATGATTCATACCTTCCTCATAATATTTATATTCACTATCTGACATAGATTTCATATAAATATTTTTATTATTAAAATCCTTAAGTTCTTGAAGAGCACGAAATACCTCATCACTCATTTTTATATATGGCTTATCCATACTTTCATTTACAATATCTAATATAATAGTATTAACTATATCAGTATTAGTATTCCCTAAAACTTTAGTAATTTCATCTGGCAAATCCTCTCGTCTAAATCTACCTAAGTTTATAGCATCTTCAATATCACGACCAATATATCCAATAACATCACTTATTCTAACAACACATCCTTCAAGTGTCATAGGTCTTATCTTTTTAGACTTTTCCAAATCATAATAACTTTCTTCATATTCACGTAAAAATTCTTCTTTAGTTTTTTTAACAGGTTCATACATAGGAGATACCATTTCTCCATTATGACACATTATACCATCTAGTGTTTGTATAGTAAGATTACTACCACGTCCACTATTCTCAACATCCATATAATATCTAACACCTTGAATATTGTGTGCAAAAGCCATACCAACCTCACGCATAGAAATATCATTTAACATTTTCTCACCAGAATGCCCTAAAGGAGTATGACCAACATCATGACCAAGCGCAATAGCTTCAATCAAATCTTCATTAAGTCTAAGTGCACGCCCAATAGTTCTAGCAATCTTACTAACAAGTTGAACATGTACCATTCTTTTTGATATATGATCATTATGTTTAAATGAATAAACTTGTGTCTTATCCAAATATCTAGTATATCCAAAACCATGAATAATTCTATCAATATCTCTAAAATAAGAAGTTCTCATATCTTTATCAATTGGATCTAGTCTAATAGCATCCCTATCAACACTAGCAAACTCACTTAAATTTTCTTCTTTAAGTAAAAAGTTCCTACGAGCTTTATCAAACACGTTCATAACTAATCCTCCTTCTTCTTTATAAGTCTAATCATAGAGTACTCTGGTATCTCCTTATGAAAAGGAATCTTCAACACCTCTCCAGGATGTCTTCCAACATCAATTAAATTATCATCCTCATCATATAATTTATCTATCGTTACAGGAAATACTTCTCCATCTGGTGTAAATACCTCTACACTATCTCCTACCTCAAAATAATTTCTCTCTAAAAATATAAGTAATCCTTTATCTTTATCAAAACCTATAACTTGTCCTAAATAATCTTGGTTAGATACCTCACTTCTTCCAGTATAATATTGATCAGTATAATCTGCTTCCTTCATAAAATAATGACTACTAACCTCTCTATTTGCAACACGACTCAAAGTATAAGAGTACTTATCTAATCTTTCAGAAGTAAGTCTACCACTATATATATCATCTATAATTTTTCTATACGTCCCAATAACAGTAGCTAAATAATATAGGCTTCTCATACGCCCCTCAACTTTTAAAGACGTAACACCTATATCAATTAAATCCTTAATATAATAAGCCATATTCAAGTCTTTACAAGCCATTGTAAAAGGAGCATCTTTTGTATCAAATAAAAATCTACAAACTTGACTACATCCACCACGATTAGCATCCCTCATAGTTAAATAATTAGATAAAGTACATCTTCCAGACATACAAGTACACATAGCACCATGAATAAATACCTCAGTATCAATTTTTACTTTATCTATAATTTCTTTAATCTCTACTTTAGAAAGTTCACGAGCAAGAACAATCCTATCAGCACCAATCTCTTTATAAAATAAAGCACTATCTACATTAGTAATAGAACTCTGTGTAGAAACATGAATCTCAATATCATTATCTATATCTCTAATTTTAGAAATAATATAAGGATCACTTACAATAAATGCATCAATTCCTGAATCTATACATTCTTTTATATATTCATCTAGTCCTTCTAACTCTCTATTATGTGGAACAATATTTAATGTAAGATAAACTTTTTTAGAAAGTTTATGTGCAAAACTACACCCTTCCTTCATATCAGAAAAACTAAAATTAGTAGCGTTTGCTCTAAGTCCATACTTTCGCCCACCAATGTATACAGCATCAGCACCATAAAGTAAAGTAACTTTTAATCTTTCCAAATCCCCTGCAGGAGAAAGTAATTCTATCTTTTTCATAACTACCTCACCTCATAATATGTTTCTTTATCCAAAAAGTTAGTATCACACCCAATTAAACTATTAACTAAAGAAACAAGTTCATCAAAAGAAATATTACCATCAAAATATTTTTTATATGAAGATAAAACTTTAATAAATATCTCTTTATCTATATCCTCTTCTTTAAATATAATACCATCTATATCAATATCATCTAAAATACTAGTAAGATTCATAATCTCATCTTTTCTAAAACTAGTACCAAACTCATTTTCAAATACATCATAAACTTTTTTACTAGCATGCTCACTAACTTTTAAATCACAAGTCTTATCTAATTTATGATAAACTGAGTGACTTGTAAGTAACTTTCTATGAGAAAAAGCCATAATAGGATATCCAACAACCATCATCCATACTTTAATATTAGTATTTTTAATAATATCAAATATCTCTTCTTTTGTAATCTCATTACTTAAAACACAACAACTACATCCCTTATCTTTATAATAATCACAAGTCTTATAATTTACTACTTTATGAGTATCATTCCAAATAATAGGAGTATTAAGACTATATTTATTATGTATCTCTAATATAGACATATCATAAAATAATATACCACTAATATTACTATCATCTATTTTTTTAAGTAACTCTTCTACCTCTTTTAAATCTTTATTAAATATAGGCTTATTAATAATAACATAAGCATTAATATTATATTTATCCTTAAAAGATATAACCTCATCTAATGTATAAGTCTTTTTATAATCAACTGAAAAATTATCTAGCGGAAAAATAAAGTTACTAGAATAATCTAAATAGCTATCAAGATTATCACAACTAGGAATAATTATCATTTTCATAAGACCTACACCTCTTTTCCACAAGATTATACCACAATTTAGTAATAATTAAAAGTTACTATACTTCTTCAATTTGAAATTTAATAATCCTATTTTATAATTCATTTAAAATTAAAACACTACCATTTTGACTAAGTTCTAAATGATTTAAATCTATCTGTCTTTTAACTTCTCTTGCAACCCCACTATTTCCGTCAATCAAAGAAACATCACCAAATATTTTTCGGATAGAATCTTTAATAAGAGAATAATGAGTACATCCAAGTACAATAGAATCTATTTTATTATCTTTATATTTTTTATATATTTCATTAAGTATATCATTTATTTTAGAATAATCATCTATTTCTATAGAATGAGCCAAATCATTACATGCTTCTAAATAAATTTTTTGGCCCTCTCTTTTAAAATCTGAAACCAATTCTAGAGTCCTTTCACTTTCTATAGTAGCAGGTGTTGCCATAACAAGTGTATTAACAGAGCCACTAACACAAGCAACCTTAACTGCTGGTACAGTACCAATAAATATAATATTAGGAAAACTCTTTCTCAAAGCTTTTATAGAACTAACAGTCGCAGTATTACATGCTATAACAATTAACACACAACCTCTATCAACTAACTTTTCCACAATATTATGTGCAATACTTATAATTTCTTCTTTACTTTTTCCACCATAAGGATTATTAATAGAATCTCCATAATAAATATAATCATAATTAGGAAGTAGCTTTCTTATTTCTTCCAAAACAGAAAGTCCACCTTTTCCAGAATCAAATACACCAATATATTTTTTCATTGCATCCTCCTCTTTACAAGAATATACCATTTTTATTGCAAAATGTAAATTTATATGATATTATGTATATATCAACAGAAATGTTAATACAATAAAAAAGGAGACACCTGATAGTGCTATGTCGGGTACCTACCTTAAGTGTTTATTTGGGCACCTAACATTAAAGTTAGGTGCCCGTATTTATTTTAATACAAATACTAATTTTAGTAAGAGTACTAAAATGATTAATACCATTATAAAAAGAACAGTAATTAATCCTTTGATGCAGTTACATAAGAAGTTAGTTATGTTTATTCTATTAGATGTTTTTATTACTTTTTTCTTATCCATAAGCATCACTCCCCTTTCCATAATAAAATTTAATAAAATATTATAGAAAAGGTAGGGAACCCAACGTATCAGTTATCTCCTAAAATAATTATACAATTTGCTAACAACAAAAGCAATATTTTTTTGAAAAAACGTTCTAAAAACATAATTTAAATTCATACAATACAACAAATAACTTTTTAAATATTTTTACAAAAGAGATTGCAAAAAGTAAATTTTTATAGTATGATATATATACCAACAGAAATATTAATACAATGAAAAATGAGACATCTAATATTCTCGTGTTGGATGTTTACCTAATATTATTAAGCCTATAATAAAAATACATAATAATATACTTATATTATTATAAAAAACATCCACACGGATGTTTTTTATTAACTAACTCACTACACTAATATAATATTCAAGCGTATCATCACTATGAAGACTAATTCTAGGTATCTTATATAAATCACTACCTTTAACCATTTTCCTTTGACCACCAATAAATGACATTGAAAAACCAGCTTTTTTAACCGCATCTATTGCATGGTCATTAAACTCATAAAACGGAAAACAAAAAGCAATCGCACCAGTCTTATCACGACTAGTTTTTAAATCTTGAACCAACTCATCAGTTGGAGCACATTTCAAAGGACTACCTTGTCCACCTTCACAAACACCTGGAGTATGCAAGTTATCAGAATGAGATTGTATGTCTAAATAATCAGATTTAAACTTATCAGTAGGATACCAAGATGTAATCAAAAATAAAGTTGCATGTATCTTATATTGTTCCAAAAACGGAATAAACTTCTCAGCCCTAGCTCCATCATCAATAGTAATCATAATAGTATTCTTTGGTAAATTAATCTTACCTTCATTCCAAAGTAAAAGTTCATCCGCAGTAATAGTAGTATAATTATTACTACTTAAATATTCAAAATGACTCTTTATTTGGTCTTCACTATGACAAATAGACTCTCCACACTCTTCACCATGTAAATATATAAAATGATAACAAGTAACAGGTATCTCACTAGCAGTCTCCTCACTACTATTAGAATATTCATAAACCTTACTAATATCTTCATTTTTTAATTTATATAAAGAATCATTAAACTCTACACCAACACCATCATCATACTTAACAACAATAGGCAAATCCAAATGATTATCAAAAGTATAGACTAACTTATCATCTTTATACAACTTAAATCCATTCTTACTACGAACATTCTCATTAAACAAAATATACTTCTTATACCTATCATCTACTTTACTTAAACTATCTATCTTAGAAACATCATTATACTTAATATAGCATCCCAATTTATCTATTCCAAAATATTTAGTATCTTTATCAATTTCACTATCTCTCAAAGTAAGTTCAACCCCACTACTAACTTTACCAATTGCCCTATATTTTCCATCAACCTTCTTATAAATAGTACTCTCCCTTAAAGTCTTAACATATTTATTATAATGACTTTTAATATCCTTAACAAGTAACTTTACCTCTTTATCATGCTTTTTACTTTCTTCATTTTTTACATAGAAAAAAAGAAAGCCTCCTAAAACCAAAACTATAATTAAAATACAAACTATAATAACTACCATTTTTGTTTTAAACTTTCCTTTTTTCATAATCCTCTTTCTCCTAATTTACTATTATCATTTTTCATAGTACTAACAGCAGGAACTTTCTTATTCTTTTTATTAGTTACAATCCAAGCATTCGCAACACTTCTTCCGCCGTATTCTCCACCAGCACTTGGTTTATTATAAAGCTTACCATTAACCGCCATTGTAGAAGAAGCACCGCCATCTAAGTTAGCTGCATTATATGCTTTATATCTTAAAAGAATATCGATAACTTCACTCATAGTAGCACCAATACTATATCCAGGAAGTCTTCCTTCTATTATCAAAAACAAAACAACTCCATCTCTTCTTTGAGCAATCACACTACGAGGTGCAACTCCCCAACCACCATCTCCATGTATCTTAGAAACTTTACCATTAACAATTAAATTAGGTCCAAACTCAACAGCATCTTCCATTCCTTCAAGTATGGCTTGATTAGGTTCAGAGTCAGTCAAATACATTTTATGACTACGAGTAAATCCAATTAACTCTCCACTTCCTCCAGAGTGATCCCAAATAGTCTTACCATCTTTTATAATCGCACCATAAGGAGTAGAACCATTACCCCATCCATCATTATCTTCAAAACCTCCACCATTAATACCAACAAGACCTTCGTTTTCCTGACACAACTTCGCAACACTTTGTCCAGCCTTACCAACATGTTTAGGAACAGCAAGTTCAATGTCACTAGGATCAAAAACCGCAACTACATAACCTTTAAAGTTCTTTTCTTTAAGACGAACTATTTTATAAACATCATTATCAGGATCTTTTGTAAGTAACTCTTTCTCATACTCATTACTAAACTTATCTGTCTTACCAATAACAATATCATCTAAATTAACTTTCTCAGTAGGTTTCTCTATATAATTATTACTCATAACTTCTTCAACATGTTTCTCACTATAAAAAGTATAAGCAAGATACTTATGATTCATAGTAGTCATCGCAGTAGGAATCCAAAACTTATCAAACTCTACAATTGGAGTATAAATAACAATTAAAATACCAACCACTAAAATATTCAAAGCTATAGTAAACCAAGTAAATAACTTTAACTTAATACGTTTCTTCTTTTTCTTTTTACTATTTTTCTTCTCCATAAAAATCACTCCACAACATAAGGATTACTACTACTTCCATCTCCTCCAGTAAAAATATTTTTACTAATACAAATAGTAGGAACTATCTTTTTCTTCTCATCAACTTTAACTTCTTCTAAAGTATTATCTCCCTTTTTAACATAAGCCATACTACCAACATTAGAAGTAGTATTCATAAGAAAATAATCACTTAATGAATTATTAACAACTAAATCAAATGAATTTAAAAGTCCTATTTTATTATTAACAGCATCACTATACATATTCTCATAATCAAGACCATTACTAAAAGATATCTCTCCAGTATAGAAAGTACATTCCAAAAGTTTATCTTTATAAGATAAAGAATTATATAAATCACGATTAAGATAATACGCAATATTATCCTTATTTAAAGGATTAAATATAGAATTCTCATCACTATAACTAATAAGTGTATCTTTACCAGTACCATCAGGAAGATATTTATCTAGTACAAGTCTTAAAAATGAATCATTATCTTCATATACTCTCCATATATCTCCACCAAGTCTAATATATTTAGTAGCATAATTATCATGTCCCTCTTGGTCTATTATATAAGGGTCTCCCAAACTACCAGAACCACCAACAATTTTAATATTCTTTTTAAATGTAAATTCTACTATCACACCAAAAGATTCATAATTATCAGTCGCAACCATCGAACCATTATCATCAATATATAAATTAGTGTTCCCTGTACCAACTCCAAGTATCCAATTATTTACTCTAGTATTCAAATAACCACTCTTACCTAAAGTATTAATATAGTCATCCAAAGTAAGCAAAGTAAAATAATCTTCTCCTACTTCACTTCCACACTCTACTTTATTATCTTTAAGTTCTCCACTACACCAAGAAGTCTTAGTAAGCAAATCACTAACTCCAGGAATACTATTATAGAAAACTCCACTATGAGGTTTATTAGTTTTATTAAGCCAATTATAAATATTAGAATCTTTATAACTACCAGCATCCCCATACATTAAACTACCTTGAGAATATAGGGATGCTACTCTTACAGAATTATCATTATTAACTTTAACTATTCTAAATAATCTCCCAGCAAAATAAACATAGTTATTATCAACAATTCCTTTAAATACATAACCATCTTTTTCTTGATGAAGACCATTATCTAACTTAGTAACTTTATTAGAAGAAAGTACAACACTAGCAAGAGTATTAACTTCTTTTTTAGCTTTATTAGTACCTTTACTATAATAATATATAGATCTATAACCTATATAAATACCTAAACAAATAATTAATAAAATACTAACAAAGTTAAATATAAATTCTCCCTTACTATAACGATTTACTTTCTTAACTTTTTTATTTTTATTAGTTTTCTTTTTATTCTTATTAACATTTGCCATACTATCTAACCTCTATTATAAATTATATCATGATAAAAAGAAAAAAGCCACATAAAGTGACTTATAATAATCAATCAATTCTTAAATTAAGCAGCTTGTCCATATACATCAACAGTTACTGTAAATGTTTGAGCAGTTCCACCTACTTGATAATCATCAGCTACCCACATTTTTAATCTATAATAATGAGTTTCTGATGTTGTAAATTTATCAGTATGTAAAAGTTTTGCATTTGCAACAGCTTTTCCAGCAGTTGTTACTGCAGTAGATGCTGCTCCTAAATCTTCATATGTTGTAGGCGCTGTTGCATCTTCTGCAGCTTCCATAGTACTATCAGTAGTATCTTTTTGTAAGTATAATTTAACATATTGATCATCTAAAGTAGATTCTTGATTCTTAACAGCCATTATATCATAGTTAATTGTAACAGTACCTGTTATTTTAGCATCTACATTGAAATCAAATACTCCTGCTGCTTCTTCTTTAATAGTTCCACTTCCAGAAATATTATCTTCTGTAAAAGCTTTACCTACTGTATCGCTTACAGGCATAGCATTTTCAATACTAATTCCTTTATCTCCTTCAGTATATAACATTGTGATTGTACCAGTTGTGATTGTATTTTCTTTTTGTCCAGTTCTTGAGTAAGTAAATGCTGCGAATGATATTCCAACTACTGCAACAATTAGGATTGCGATTGCAAGTACTGTTGCAATAATTTGTGTTGATTGATTTTGATTATTATTCTTATTATTATTTTTCATTTCTTTCCTTCTCCTCTTTCTATATTTTTATATCAGCAAATGTTTATGCATAAGCATTAACATTAACCTTCATCTTAAATTGTTCGGACCTTGCAGTCTCTGGATAATCTTTTGATACCCATAATCTTAACCTAAAACGATGAGTTCCAGTACTATTAAATACCCCCGAATATAATTTTGTAACACCATTTTTTGTAAGTCCTCCATAAGTTGGTACTGTTTGGTTATAACCTGCATATGGTGTCTCGCCATCTCCATTAGTTAAATAAACTTTAACGTATTTAGGATCAAGTTTAGCAACAGAATCTGTAATATTCTCTCCTATTACATCATATCTAATTTCTTCACTTCCAGACATAGTTGCTGTTACGTAGAAATCAAAATATCCACGAGCAACATCTGGTCCACTAGCAGGAATCTTTTTACCGGCATCATCACTCATTGGCTCTGCATTAGTAATAGATATACCATCACTAGATTCTGCATAAGCAAAAGTAACAGCACCAGTTTTCAAAACATTTTCCTGTTTACCATTATAAGTGTAAAGAAATACCGCATATGTTATACCAAACATCATAATGATAAGAGTCAATATGGTAACAACCGAAACAACAATACCTTTTCGATTCTCATCTATACGATTTTCTTCCATGTAAAATCTATCCACTCCTCTCCTATCTTATAAAATATTTATACCATAATTCTTAAAAGTGTGCAATAGATTTTACTAAAATTAACAAAAATTGACAAATAAAATATAAAAAAAGAATACTAGTATTAACTAATATTCTTATCATCCTATTACATATGGATTACTACTACTTCCATCTCCCCTAATTATTTTAGCAGTTTTTTTAAGATAAAATACAGGATGTACACTATTACTAGTATTTGCACTACCCACATTAAAATTACTATTAAAACTTATTACATTATTTAAACTATCAGCAGATTTATCCATAGTCCACATATAAGAATCATTATCTAAAAACATCCAACTACTTTTATCTACTTTACAATTATTAGTATTAGATAAAGTACTATAACAGAAATCATTTACTCCCTTTGAAAATGTATATCCAACATCACTTAAATATAAAAGTCCAATATTTCCCTTCCATCTATTAGAACTACTTCTTTCTTCATCATAATATGAAATTACAGACTTATTTTCATTTAATTCAACATTTCCCAAATACCAATCCATTTCTTCTATTTTTTCTTTTATTACAGGTGATAAACTTTGAAAATATCCACCTGAATTTAGAAATGCATTTAAACTAGAATTATTCCAATCATTTGAATTATTATTATCCCATACTTGTTCTCCTATATTGTTTTGTTGCATTATTTTCATTCTTGAAGACTTATCACCAGAAGAATTCGGATCATTAAACACTCCAATAATTCTCCATACTGTATTACTCTCATCTCCTTCAAATTTCAAATAGTTATATGGCTCATTACCAATATATCTATAATCAGTACTACCATCTTTATTAGAAATTTCAAACATACCATGTTTTTCATTATCAGATGTAGCTTTATAATTTATACTTTTAGTAGATAACAACCCTAAAGTATCACTTCCCTTAATTTCTTCTTGTACTGCTTCTACTAAAATCTTACCATGATAATGCTTTCCTAAATCACTATTATCTGCCAAATCTGATATCCACATCTTTATACTATGAACTGCACTTCCTCCACCTTCCAAAGTACCAGTTTTAATAACCCCTTCACTTGCATTAGAAAGTAATAAAGGACTTTCTCCATCAATACTATATTTAATTACTTCTTTACGTAAAAGTTCATTTATGCATCCATCTTCATCAATCATAGAACTATCATCAAGTATTCGTATTTTATAAGATGCATTTATTGATCCAGTATTAGTAATCTTAAAAGTATATGGCTTCTTTTCCAATCCTTCATCATCACTTATAGGATATTCTCCATTTAAATTTATAATATTACCAAGCCCTTCATCTGTATCATTAAACTCCAACGCAAGTGTTCCAGTTTTTAAAACACTAGAATCATCAGCTCTTGTTATTTGTGAAAATATACTATAACTTCCTCCAAGCATAATAATAGTAACTCCTACTATTGATATAATTGTTAATGTAAGTTCTCTTTTAAATATTTTTGTAAGCTTAAAAGAAGTACTATTTTCATCAAGCACTTTATATGAAGATGCTACACGTCGTTTTCTACTAAATTTAAAATTATTATTAGCCATAATCTCCACCTTACAATCCTAATTACATTATAACTTAGAATAGGACTATTGTAACTGGAAACAATTACCAAAATGTCGACATTTTTTTCAAAACAAAAAATAAAAAAACGTTGACCTAAATCAACGTAATATTTTAATGGCGGAGCGGGAGGGATTTGAACCCTCGCGCCGGTTGCCCGACCTACACCCTTAGCAGGGGCGCCTCTTCAGCCTCTTGAGTACCACTCCATCGCCTGCATTTATATATTACTATATTTATTATAGTATGTCAAATAAAAATTTATTCATCACAAAAAAATAATCACTATTACTAGCAATTATTTTTAAAAATTAATTTTTATTTACATATTTTTTTACTGATTCTTTATTTTCTTTTTTATAATATGAATTTCTTAAATTAATATCAATTTCTTTAACATAATCATAAATCTTATCAAAAGTACAACAGAAATACTCATCACAAGTATAATATGAATATAAAGCATATGTAAGAAACTTAAGTGGATTATCAATATCATAATCCAATTCTTCTTTAGCAAATTCTTGAACTCTCATTTGATTATCTTCATATAACTTATTAAAATAATCTGTTTCAGTAAACATACCAAACTTAACATCAATAGAATCCGCAATAGCTTCCATAAAACAAGTATTAATTTCACTACAACTAATTGGTACAACCTTAATTGTTTCCATTTTATCATTTTCTTCTGAAGTAAACATAGATGAATCTAATAATTGCTTATAATCAGTTAAATATATTTTAACTTTTTCCTCATTCAAAAAATCAAAAACATAACTAGGAAAAACACCTAAAGTTTCATCAATACTATTTACATCAAAAATTAAATTTGATAACATTGTAGGATTGGCAAAACTTTCTATAGGTATACAATACTCAATAACATTATAATCATTTTCACTATCTATATGATAAAAAACACTACTGTTGTCTAGTATATCTAATATATCGAAATCATCTCCACCTATATTACTTACAAAATCATCAATAAGATATGGATTGAATGAAACATTATCATCATATTCTTTCTCTATAGTTTTTATACAATTAATAAATAAATCTTCTAACATAATAATCATCCTCTTTCTTTACAAGTTATTTATTATAATACTACAACAAAATATAAATGTAAAGTTTTATGCAAATAAAAACCCTTATTTCTAAGGGTTAATTTCAAAATGGTGACGAGTACGGAATTCGAATCCGTGAATGCTGCCGTGAAAGGGCAGTGTGTTAAGCCACTTCACCAACTC
>CANQUW010000003.1 GCA_947627145.1 uncultured Bacilli bacterium | reverse complement strand
GTTTATTTAGCAGTTGATACCATACTTGATAGAAGAGTTGCGATTAAAGTTTTAAGAGGAGATTTATCTAATGATGAAAAATTTGTTAGACGTTTCCAAAGAGAAGCTTTATCTGCATCTAGTCTTTCACATCCAAATATAGTTGAGATGTATGATGTTGGTGAAGATAATGGTCTTTATTATATAGTAATGGAGTATGTTGAAGGTAAAACTTTAAAACAACTTCTTAAAAGACGTGGTAAGATTACTCTTAGTGAGGCAATTGATATTATGCTTCAACTTACTGATGGTATGGCACATGCTCACGATTCTTATATAATACATAGAGATTTAAAACCTCAAAATATTATGATAGAGGATGATGGACAAGTTAAGATAACTGATTTTGGTATTGCTATGGCACTTAATTCTACTCAACTTACTCAAACTAATTCAGTTATGGGATCAGTTCATTATTTACCACCAGAGCAAGCTAATGGAAAGGGTTCTACTATAAAAAGTGATATTTATTCAATGGGTATAATTTTCTATGAACTTTTAAGTGGTAGCCTTCCTTTTAGAGGAGATTCTGCTGTTGAGATTGCTTTAAAACATATGAAAGAGCCTCTTCCTAATTTAATGGATGAAGATTCTTCTATTCCTCAAAGTATTGAAAATATTATTTTGAAATCAACTGCTAAAAATCCTAAGAATAGATATGAAGATGCTAGAAGTATGCATCAAGATTTGCTTACTGCACTTGATGATGACAGAATAAATGAAGAACCTTATAAATATAAATATCCTGAAAATGATATTGACGGTTCTACTAAACCAATTAAAAAGCTTAGTGAAGCAAAAGATGAAATTGAGTCTTTGGATGATGAAGAAGAAAAACCAAAGAAAGCTAAAAAGAAGAAAAAGAAAAATTGGTGGAAAAAACTTGATAAAAAACAAAAAACAATGGTTATTTTAGGTGGAGTTGCAGCTGTTATTATACTTGGACTTTTAACTACGTTCTTTGTAGTACCTGCACTTACTGACAAACCGGATGTTAAAATACCAAATGTTAAAGGTCTTAAAGTTTCAAAAGCTCAAGATAAATTGGAGGAAGCTGGACTAAAGGTTAATTCAACTATTAAGAAAGTTACTAGTAAAAAAGTAAAGAAAAATAGAATTGTTAAGACAGATCCAATTGCAGGACGTACTGTTAAGAAGGGTACTAAAGTAACTTTATATAAATCAACTGGTGAGGAAACTTATACTGTAGAAAACTATGTAGGTAAAAATTATGTAGAAGTTAAAACTAAACTTGAAGAGAAAGGTTTGAACGTTACTATTAGTAAGAAAGATGTAGAAGATGATACTGAACATGATGATGACGAGATTATTGGACAAAGTGTTAAGAAAGGTAAAAAACTTAAGAAAGGGGATTCTATAACATTATATATTCCAAACAATGAAACAGTTTTCCCTGATATGGCTGGTAATGGATGGACACTTGATGACGTACAAGCTTTTGCATCTAAATATAATTTGAATCTTAATATAGCATATCAAAAAACTAATGCTTATGCTGAGGGTAAAGTTGTAGATCAATCTCGTGCAGCAGGTAGTCCACTTACAAAAGGAACTAACCTTACAGTTACAATTGCTCAAAAAGCTGATGAACAACCTAAGGAAGAAACTAAGAAGGATAATAATACTGGAGGAAATGGACAGACAGGTGGTACTGGTGGAAGCGGAGAAAGTGGTTCCGATAATGGTACTAACGGAAGTAGTTCAGGAAATAGTAATAGTGGAGGTTCAAATACAAACTAAATTGTAAATAGGTAGATATATGAAAGGACAAATAGTTAAGATTATTCGTAATATGCATGTTGTTGCAAGTGGTGATGAGAGATATGAATGCGTATGTCGTGGTAAAATAAGAAATCAGAATGTTACACCACTTGTAGGGGATTATGTTAAATTTGATAAAGACAAAAAAGTTATTGAAGAAGTTCTAGAAAGAAGGAACTTCTTCAATAGGCCTATGGTTGCTAATATTGATCAAGCTATACTTATCACTAGTTTAAAACATCCTGATTTTTCTTTGGACTTACTTGATAAATTAATATCTTGGATGGAATTACATAACGTAGAAATTGTTATATGTCTTACGAAAGAGGATTTACTTGATGATGATACTCTTCATCATATTTATGGTATTATGGATTATTATAAAAAGCTTGGTTATAAAGTTGTTTCTAATAAAGATGTAGATACTATTAAAAAATTACTTAATGGTAAGACAACTGTTTTTACTGGTCAAACTGGAGCTGGTAAATCTACACTTCTTAATAAGATTAATCCTCTTTGGAATTTGGAAGTGGGAGAAGTTTCTCTTGCGCTTGGGCGTGGTCGTCATACTACAAGAGTAGTTGAGTTATTCACAGGATGCTGTGGAAAAGTGCTTGATACTCCTGGATTTTCAGCGCTCGACTTTACACAATTTGACAAAGAAGATATTAGAGATTCTTTTATTGAGTTTAAAGAATATCCATGTCCATTTAAAGATTGTATGCATATAAATGAAAAAGAATGTAGTGTTATAAAAGAAGTTGAAAGGGGAAATATTTTAGAGAGTCGTTATAGACATTATAAAAAATTGATTGATAATAATAGGAGGTAACTATGTTAGTATCGACATCATTTTTAAGTAGTAAAGATATTCCTAATGATTTAAGAAAATTAAATAAAACTGATACTGATTTTATTCATGTTGATGTTATGGATGGTAAATTTGTTAAAAATAAAAGTCTTCCTTTTAGTGAGATGAAAAATATTTATAAATTTACTGATAAAAGACTTGATGTTCATTTAATGGTTGATAAACCAAGTCGTGTTATAGAAGATTATGCTAGTCTAAATTGTGAGTATATTACTATTCATTTAGAAGTAGATGAAGATATAGAGAAAGTTTTATCCTCTATTAAGGATTATGGAATAAAATGTGGGCTTGCGATAAAACCTATGACTCCTGTTAAGGAATTGGTTCCATATTTGCCACTTCTTGATTTAATACTTGTTATGTCTGTTGAACCTGGTAGTGGTGGACAAGAGTTTATGGATGATGCTAGTAATAAAATACAAGAAGTCAGACAACTTATTTCAGAATATAAAAGTAATGCACTTTTAAGTGTTGATGGTGGTGTTAAAGATACTACTAAAGATAAATGTCGTGGTGCTGATATTTTAGTTAGTGGAAGTTTTATAATAAATAGTGATGACTTTCAAGAGAAAATTAATATGTTACGATGAGTAATTGAAAAAAATGTTTCTTTATAATATAATAAAGACATAAAAAGGGAGATGAAGGTAATGGATAACAAGGATAATGCAAATCAAAATACTGAACAAGTTCAAAATACTGTTAATAATACTGTTACTGATAATACAAATAATGTTGTGAATGCTGGTAATGTAGAACAATCACCTCAAGTTCAACCTGTGGTAGATTCTAATAATATAACTGTACAAAATACAAGTGTTAATAATACTACACCGACACAGTCACCACTTGAACCAACAGTTGCACCTACACAAGCTGCTCCAGCTTCAAATAATAATACACAAGGAAATACTAATATTCCTAAATCACAAGCTGAAGCTGTTAGTAATAATAATGAAGTTGATACAAGTGGTAATTTGATTTCTGCAAAAGATGCTGGAGTTGGTACTAGTACTAATATGAAAACTAAGGAAGAACTTACTAAAAAAGATAAATTATTAGATGGACTTCCTGGAATAGGAGTACCTGTTAAAGAAGAAAATACTAATAATAGTGAGTCTGTACCTTCACAACCTGAGGAAATTACAAAGGAAAAAGTTTCTGTTAAAAAGAAGGTTCAATATTTCTTTACAGTTATTTTCTTTATACTTGTTGCTGTGTTTATATATTTTTTACCTGAGATAACAGATTTTATGTCTAAAGAACAATCAAAACAAGAAGTTATAACAGATGGATTTTTAACTTGTGAATTAGAGACTAATAAAAAAGATATTACTACTAATATTAAGAATAGATTTGGTTTTTCTAAAGAAAAGTTAGATACTTATAAAAGAGAGAAGAAAGTTTCTTCTTCATCTGCTAAAGATTCTAGTCTTGATGATGCTGATAAAGAATGTGAAGCATTATATGAACAGACTAAAGCTTTAAGTGGAGTAGATGTTAATTGTAGTTTGAAAAATAAAGTACAGACTACTACACAGTCTATTGATTATGGTACTATTAATATTAATAAAGTAACTTCGGCTTTTGCTGAAGCTGGGGGAACTTATCCTGATTATGAATTAGGAGATGATATTAATGAAATAGAATCTGAAATGAAATCTTCTGGATTTGAGTGCAAAAGAAGCAAAACTTAATTTACAATAGTTTTACACCGTTGTTGCTGCAAAGTGTTGTAAACTCCTTTTACATATGTTAACATTATAGTATGTAAAGGAGTTTTTGTTATGAAATATTTTATTTATTTAATCAATACTTGTTTACTTGTTTTAATACCTATTAGTGTTATTACTACAGAGCCTAGTACAACTGTTACTAGTGCTAATTTCGAACTTAAAAAGCTTAAAAGCGAAAAGGTTATTTTGCCGGAGACATTAGAGAAAATAAAGCAAGAAGAGGAAACCCCTAAAGTAGAAGAAGTTGCACAAGTGGTAGAGGAAGAACCTGTAAAAGAAGAAGAGGTTAAACCTGCTATTCCAGTTGAAAATAAACATGCTGATTTAGATATGAGTGAGGTTCCTATTGAAAAACCTAAGGTAATCGAGGTACCTACTAATGATAATTTAGGTATGTTTGTTGGTACTATGAGTGGATATGGACCTGATTGTTATGGTTGCTCTGGTCTTGTTGCATATAAAGGGATTGATGTTAGAAATAATATATATTATAACGATAGTGAATATGGAAGAATTAGAATAGTTGCAGGAGATAGGAGTCTTCCTTTTGGAACTGTACTTAAAGTTGAATCTACTAAACTTCCTGTTCAAAATGTTATCGTTTTAGATCGTGGGGGAGATATAGGATTTAATGGTGTGTTCTTGTTTGATTTGTTATTTGACTCTCAAGCAAGTGCTAGACAATTTGGTATATCTTTAGATACTAAATTTACAGTATTACGTCGTGGATTTTAAAATGAACTTTAATTAGTTCATTTTTTCTTCATTAAATTATAATAAAGTGTTGTGAAAAAATGAAATTTAAGTTATAATATACGTTGTTGGAGGGATAGTATGTCAAAAAATAAACATGAAATCGTAATAAAAATTGATGGAGAAGCTTGGACTAAAGCACTTGACCGAGCATTTAAAGAAAAACAAAAGGATGCTAAAGTTGATGGATTTAGAAAGGGTAAAGTACCTAGAGATATTTATGAAAAACATTTTGGTAAAGAATCTCTTTTTATACCAGCAGCTGATTATGTGTTACAAGATGCTTATATGAAAGCAATGGAAGATTCTAAACTTGTACCAGTTGTACAACCAAGTGTAGATTTAAAATCACTTGATGAAAGTGGGGTTGAATTTATATTTAAAATTGTTACAAAACCAGAAGTTAAAATTAAAAAATATAAAGGACTTGGAGTTAAACCTGAAAAAGTTAAGGTTACTAAAGAAGAAGTTGACCATGAAATTAAACATCTTTTAGAGCATTATGCTGAAGTTGTTACAAAAGATGGTAAAGTTGAAAAAGGAGATATTGCTGTTATTGACTTTGTAGGTCGTAAAGATGGTAAAGAGTTTGATGGTGGAAAAGGTGAAAATTATTCTTTAGAGATTGGAAGTAATACTTTTATTCCTGGATTTGAAGATCAAGTTATTGGTATGAAAGCAGGAGAAGAAAAAGATATTAATGTTACTTTCCCAGAAGACTATGGTGTAGAAGATTTAAAAGGTGCACCTGTAGTATTTAGTGTTAAAGTTAATGAAATTAAAGTTAAGAAAGAGCGTGAACTTGATGAAGATTTCTTTGAAGATTTAGGACAAGAGAATGTTAATTCTAAAGAAAGTCTTGAAAAAGAAATAGAGTCTAGTATTAAAGCTCAAAAAGAACTTCAAGCAGAAAATGCACATGTTGATAAATTACTTGAAGAAATTGGTAAACAAGTAGAAGTTGATATACCTGAAGAAATGGTAAATGAAGAAGTAGATAACTTAATGAAGAGATTTGAAGAACAACTTAGAATGCAAGGTATTTCACTTGAGGTTTATTATCAATTTACTGCAAGTGATGAGGCAGCACTTCGTGAACAACTAGAAAAAGAAGCTTACTCTAATGTACTTTATCGTTTGATGTTAGAAGAAATTATGAATTTAGAGAAAATTGAAGTTACAGAAAAAGAGGCAGAAAAAGAAGTTGAAGAACTTGCAAATAAATATCAAGTAGAAAAAGAAGAGTTACTTAAACAATTTGGTGGACTTGATATGATTAAGTATGATTTACAAATGCGTAAGACTATTGAAATGCTTAAAGATGAAAATAAGTAATTATTTATAAAAGTATCTAGATTAGTTCTAGATATTTTTTATTGTAAAAATTTGTGTTTTACTGTAAAATATAGTTGGAAAAAAGGAGTGGTAGTATGAAATTGCCTGATTATACTAAAGCTAAAAATAGAAAAGATATAAATAATAATGTTGTATCATTTGATATAGATCCATCTTTAATTGGAAAGTATAAAGGAAAGAAGTTTTTTCTTAAAACTTATGGATGTCAGATGAATGAACACGATAGTGAAAATTTACGTGCAATGCTTGTAGAACTTGGTTTTAGTGAAACTTGTGATATGGAAAATAGCGATTTAGTACTTCTTAATACATGTTCAATTAGAGAAAATGCTCATAATAAAGCATTTGGTATGCTTGGAAGAGTAAAACATTTAAAAGAAAGTAAGAATAAAAATTTACTTGTTGGTGTTTGTGGATGTATGGCACAAGAGAGAAAAGTTGTAGATAAGATAATTGATAAATATAAATTTGTTGATTTTGTATTTGGTACTCATAATATGGATCATTTACCTTATTTATTAGATAAAGCTATTACTAATAGAAAGCCTGAAATAGAAGTTTATTCTGAAGAGTTAGATTTAGTTGAGGGAATGCCTACAATAAGAGATAATAATTATAAAGCTTATGTTAATATAATTTATGGTTGTGATAAGTTCTGTACTTATTGTATTGTACCTTTTACTCGTGGTAGACAAAGAAGTAGGAAACGTGAATATATAATAGATGAAGTAAAAGATTTAGTTCGTGATGGCTATAAAGAGGTTACTTTACTTGGACAAAATGTCAATGCTTATGGTAAAGATTTATATGATGATTATAATTTTGCAAAGTTACTTGAGGATGTTTCAAAAACTGGAATAGAGCGAATTAGATTTGTTACTAGTCATCCATGGGATTTTACTGATGAAATGATAGATGTAATTTCTAAATATCCTAATATTATGTCTAGTGTTCATCTTCCAGTACAATCTGGTAGTAGTCGTATATTAAAACTTATGGGACGTCGTTATACTAAAGAAGAATATTTAGAACTTTTTGATAAACTAAAAAGTAAAGTTCCTAATATCTCACTTTCTACAGATATAATTGTTGGTTTTCCTGGAGAAGAGGAAGAAGATTTTTTAGAAACGCTTGATTTAGTAAAACATTGTAAGTTTGATAATGCTTTTACGTTTATTTATTCAAAAAGAGAAGGTACTGCTGCTTGTAAGTTAGTTGATGATACACCAATAGAAGAAAAAGAAGAAAGATTACAAAGATTAAATGCTCTAGTTAATAAATATTTTTTAGAAAATAATAAAAAATTAGTTGGTAAAGTAGAGAAAGTTTTAGTTGAAGGTTTGTCTTCTAAGAAAGAAAATAATTATTTTGGATATACTGAGGGAAATAAGCTTGTAAACTTTATTGGTAATAATGTAGAAGTTGGTAGTATTGTGGATGTTAAAATAACGGATGCGAAAACTTGGAGTTTAGATGGAGAAGTTTATGAATAAAGAATTAGAAAAATCTGTTAAAGATTTAAAAGATTATATTGAAAATTGTCCTGAATATATTAAAGTTTTGGAGTTAAAAAATAAAATGGAAAAAAGTTCCAGGATTAGTAAGTTAATAAATGAAATTAAAGATATGCAAAAAAAATATGTTAGAAGCGGTTATGATGAAAAAGTCGGCAAAGAGTTGAAAAACCTAGAAAAAAAGCTTAATGAAATTCCAATTTATTTGGAATATAATAAAAATTTAGAAAAAATAAATGATATGATTTTTGTAGTTAAAGAGGAATTGAATGAATATTTTTATAAAAAAATAAATATTTAGTTTCTTTTTTTTTAATTTTGATATATAATAATATTATAATGTAAGATAGAAGAGGAGATAGAATAATGTCAAAGTTTAATTTTAATAAGAAGTCAGTAAATAATAGTTATGATAATCAAAACAAAAAAGGAGTACTATCTAATTTAAAACCTGCTCAAAAGATGTTACTTGTAGTTGTTGCAATATTTGTAGTTATGTTAGTTGCTTATAGTGGTTTTATAGCTTTTAGAAAAGCACCTACTACAGATAGTAATGCTAAGGTTGCTGAAGAACATGTTTCAGAGGAACTATTAAAAAATAAAACATTCCAAGGTTTAGCTATTCAAGATATTGAAATTGAATCTACTGATTCACTTACTCATTTGATGGCTAATATTACAAATAATAATGAAAATGAGTTTCCAGCAGGTATGGTTGATATAGTATTTTTAGATAGCAATGAAAAAGAAATGGGAAGAGTTCCTACTTATATTGATACTATGGCATCTAAAGGTCAAATTCGTATCGATACTGTAATTAAAAAAGAATATAAAAATGCAGCAAACTTTAAAGTAGAAGCTCAATCATAATTTGATTTTAAGAGGTTGATACCTCTTTTTCTTTTTCTCTAGTATAGTTTTTTCATGTTTTTGCATACACTAGATTAGAGGAGGAAAAAATATGCCTAATTTTAGAGAAATTGTTACAAAAGCTGTTATTGGTAAAGGTAAGAAGGTGTTTAGTTCAACATATGAAGTAACGCCTGTAAATAAACCTTCAACTATACTTGGATGCTGGGTTATTAATCATAATTTTAGTGGAAGACGTGAAGCAGATTCAATTATAATAGATGGAAGTTATGATGTTAATATTTGGTATTCTTATGATAATGATACTAAGACAGATGTTTATAAAGAGACTAATAATTACCAAGAAGTTGTTAATGTTCGTAAGAGAGAAGAAGCTGATAGTGGAAATGAAGAAATTATTGTTAGAAGTTTAAAACAACCTAGTTGTACTAAGGTTAATATAGAAAATGGAAACATTATTTATAGTATAGATAAAGAACTTGGTATAGAATTAGTTGGAGATACTAAAGTTAAAATAGCAGTTGATGATAATGAAGATCCTTGGGATGAAATAGAAGAGGCAGTAAAAGAAGAAGATGTTTCTAATATCGATAATGAAGTAAAAGAGGAGTATTTAGAAGATGTAGATAAAACTTTAGAATAGATGTTAGCAAAAAAAGGTTGACAGCACCTTTTTTTTTCTGTATAATAATAACGTCAAATGAGAGAGGAGCGATATTTATGGCAGTAAAAATTAGATTAATGAGAATGGGTGCTAAAAAACGTCCACATTATCGTATAGTAGCAACTGATTCTCGTAGACCAAGAGATGGTAAATATTTAGAGTTAATCGGTACTTATGATCCAATTAATGCTGATAATCAAGTTAAGATTGATGAAGAAAAAGCATTAAAATGGTTAAATACTGGTGCTATTCCATCTGATACAGTTCGTAATTTACTTTCTAAAGAAGGAATTATGAAAAAATTTGCTGATAGCAAAGTAAAGAAGGATAAGTAATATGGAATTAGTGGAATTAACTGAAAAGATTGTTAAAAGTTTAGTAGAAGATTCTGATGCTGTTAGTGTAAAAGAATTTGAAACAGATGATGATTCAATACTAATACAAGTACTTGTAAGCGAAAGTGATATGGGAAGAGTTATTGGTAGAAGTGGACGTACTGCTAATGCTATTCGTACTTTAGTGCAAGCAAGTTCATCTTTAAAAGACAATCGATATGTAAAAATTGATATTGATAAGTTTTAAAATGAAAGTTGATGTTTAACTAAAACCTTTAGAGGTATGTTAGTTTCATCAACTTTTTTTATAATTAATGTCAATTTATAAATTCTTTTACTTTACTATAATTTGATTTAGTATTATACTTAATATAGTGTGGAGGTGTAAGGATGAAACAGATGCAAGTGAGAATTTTAAGTGCTATTGTTATGGTACTAATATTTGTTCCAGTTTTAATTATGGGTGGAGAAATTTATGCAATGCTTATGGCTTTGCTTTGTATGTGTGGACTTTATGAGATGATACATATCAGAGAAAGTAGAAAGGTATTTCCTTGGCCTTTAAAAATTATTGCATATATAGTTGTATTATTCTGTTGTCTTAATAATTTTGATTCAGTTTCTTTTCAAACTAATTTAGATTATAGAGTAATTACACTTATTATATTTTTATTCTTTATACCTATGATTATATTTCAAGATAGTAAGAAATATAGTATTAATGATGCATTATTTTTAGTTGGGTCTACTTTGTTTGTAGGTATGAGTTTTAATGTACTTATTATAGTTAGAAATTTTAGT
Source organism: uncultured Bacilli bacterium (assembly GCA_947627145.1). The sequence continues at coordinate 15,940 of CANQUW010000003.1, read as the reverse complement.
TTAGATAATATTATTTACTTGTTTTTAATAACTATTATGACAGATACTTTTGCATATTTTACAGGACTTTTGATTGGTCGTCATAAACTAATGGAGAAGATTTCTCCTAAGAAGACAATTGAAGGTACAATAGGGGGAACTTTAATGGCTGTTATTATTGCTAGTACTTATTATCATGTAATAATTAATAGTTCTTTATCTCTTGTTAATTTAATATTAATTACTATGGTACTTTCTTTAATTGGTCAAGTTGGAGATTTAGTATTTTCATCTATTAAAAGATATTATAATCAAAAAGATTTTTCTAATATCATTCCTGGACATGGAGGAGTTCTTGACAGATTAGATAGTATTATATTTGTTGCATTAGCATTTATATTATTTATTGGTATTTTATAGGAGGAATATATATGCATATTGTTTATACAATTTTATTGTTTATACTTATTTTAGGTGTAATTATATTTGTTCATGAACTTGGACATTTCTTATTTGCTAAACTTACTGGTGTTTATGTTTATGAGTTTTCTATAGGTATGGGACCTAGATTATTTTGTAAGAAAAAAGGTGAGACAGAGTATTCTATTCGTGCTATTCCTATTGGAGGATTTGTATCTCTTGCTGGAGAAGAGATTGATGATGATAAGAAAGTTCCTAAAAATAAAAAATTATATAATAAAAAACCTTGGGAAAGATTTTTAGTAATGTTTTTTGGAGCTGGATTTAATTTTTTGTTTGCTATACTTTTACTTTTCTTGATTGCACTTTTTAGTGGGGCACAAAATTTAGATCCTGTTCTTTCTAAAGTTAGTAATAATTCTGCTGCATATCAAGCAGGTCTTGAAAAGGGAGATAGAGTATTAAAAGTTAATGGACATAATATTTCTACAATTGATGATGTTTCTTTATATTTCGCTATTTCAAAACCTAGTAGTGGAGTAGAACTTACTGTAAAAAAAGAAAATGGAAGTGAAGTTAATACTAAAGTAGTACCTAAAAAAATAAAGAAAAAAGATAAAGAAGAATATCGTTTTGGTATTACAATGGATTCTACACGTAAATATGGATTGATACCTGCGGTAGTGTATACTTATAGAAAAACTGTTTCTTTATTTAAACAAATGGCTATTACAGTTGGATATTTATTTACTGGTGGTATTAAAGTTAATCAACTTAGTGGACCAGTTGGTATATATTCTATTGTTGGAGAACAGAGTAAGTCTGGTCTTGCAAGTATTTTATATTTAGTAGCATTCTTAAGTATTAATGTTGGATTTATTAATTTACTTCCTTTACCTGCTTTTGATGGAGGACATATATTATTTATTATAATTGAAAAAATCAAAGGAAGTCCAGTAGATAGAAGAACAGAGAATATTATTCATACAGTTGGATTATTCTTGCTTATGATGTTAATGATATATATAACATTTAATGATATAATTAAATTGTTTTAAGAAGTAGTAAAATAGATGTAAATAATATGTCTATTTTACTTTTTAGTGTAAAGTATGTGTTTTTATTTGTAAAATAATGGGTATTTAATAGAAGCATTTCTTTATTTCCTGTATAATATAAGTATTAAAAGGACGTGATATTTTATGAAAAAGATCGCCATTTTATCGTTACATTTAGGGTATGGAGGAATTGAAAAGTCAGTTGCAACTCTTGCTAATATTTTAGTAGAACACTATGAAGTAGAGATTATATCTACTTATAAACTTTATGAAAGACCAGTTTTTGATATTGATCCTAGAGTTAAAATTGAATATTTAATTACCGACTATGTTCCTAATCAAAGAGAATTTAGAGAAGCTCTTAGAAAAAAACATTTCTTTAAAGCGTTTAAAGAGGGATTTTTAGGATTTAAAAAATTATTTGTAAGACGTAATGTTAATATACGTTATATAAAAAATAGTGATGCTGATATTATAATTGCGACTCGTGATATATTTGATAAGTGGCTTGGAGATAATGCAAAGGATGGAGTTTTAAAAATTGGATGGGAACATAATCATTATCATGATAATATGGGATATGCTAATAAGATTGTTAGATGTTCATGGAAACTTGATTATTTAGTTTTAGTATCCAATAATCTTCGTAAATTTTATAGTAAGGAACTTAGAAATTCTAAATGCAAGTGTGTTAGTATTCCTAATGCTATTGATGATATGCCTAAAAGATGTGCTCTTTTAAAAGAAAAGAGATTAATATCTGTTGGTAGACTTTCTCCTGAAAAAGGATATATTGATTTACTTAAGATGTATACTTTAATTTTGAAAAAACATAAAGATTGGCATTTAGATATAATTGGGGATGGAGAAGAAAGAGCAAGACTTGAGAGTTATATAAAAAGACATGAACTATCTAAAAATGTTACTTTGCATGGTTTTAGAGATAAACCTTATATAGATAAAATGCTTAATAAATCTTCTATATATTTGATGACATCTCATACTGAGTCTTTTGGTATAGTTTTGATAGAAGCTATGAGTCATGGACTTCCTTGTATTGCGTTTTCATCTGCTGAAGGGGCACGTGAAATTATACAAAGTGGTAAGAATGGTTATTTGATTAAAAATAGAAGTTATCGTGCATTTATTAAAAAAGTGGATGATTTAATTAAAGATAGTGATACTAGAAAAAGTATTGGTCATGAAAGTAAGAAAAGTGTTTTAAAATATACTACTAAAGTAGTGGAAAGACAGTGGCTAAAACTATTAGAAAAGAAGTGATTAATATGCGTCGTGTTATGTTTATTGCAAGTACTGGTGGACATTTAGCAGAACTTTTACAACTTGAAAGTATTTTTGCAAATTATAATTTTACTCTTATTACAGAGAAGACTAAATCTAATTTAAAGTTACGTGATAAGTTTAAAGAAAAGGTTCATTTTATGATATATGGTACTAAGGATCATATGCTTTCTTATCCTTTTAAACTTTTAGGAAACTGTTTTCTTAGTATTTATTATTATTTTAAGTATAGACCTGATTATATTGTTACAACCGGTGTTCATACGGCTGGTCCTATATGTTTAATTGGTAAAATGTTTGGAAGTAAAATTATTTATATAGAGACGTTTGCTAATATGAAGACTAAAACTATTACTGGTAGACTTTTATATCCTGTTTCAGATTTGTTTGTTGTACAGTGGGAAGAAATGCTAAAACTTTATCCTAATGCAGTTTATGGAGGATGGATTTACTAATGATTTTTGTTACACTTGGAACACAGGATAAAAGCTTTTCACGATTATTAGAAGCAATAGAGGATAAAATAAAAGCAGGTAAAATAAAGGATAAAGTTATAATTCAAGCAGGATATACTAAATTTCATTCTAAATATATGGAAGTATTTGATTTAGTTCCAATAGATAAGTTTAATCAGTATATAAAAGATTGTGATGTACTTATTACTCATGGAGGAGTTGGTTCAATTCTTACTGGACTTACAAATAATAAGAAAGTTATTGCCACTCCAAGACTTTCTAAATATAAAGAACATACCAATGATCATCAAGTACAAATTGTAAGTGAATTTGAAAGAAGAGGTTATATACTTGCAGTAGATGATTTAGATAAGATTGATGAAGTTATAGATAAAGCTAAAAAGTTTAAACCTAAAAAGTATAAAAGTAATAATGATAATATGAAAAAACTTATTACTAATTATATTGATGATAATGATAATGTTAATATATTAAATAAATTAAGTAATTTAATTATGCATGGTTTTATCGGACCAATTAATTTTATTTCTATGTTTTTGATTTTTGTTATACTATATAAAATAGGATTTAATTTAATTGTGGATATTATAGTTTCTAGTTTAATTGTTGTGTTTATTAATTATTTTGTTTATAAAGAAGATTTTATAAATACTGTTAAGGTTAAATATTTTTTAGCAAGATTTTTTTCTATTGCACTTGATATATTTGTGTTTATGTATTTATTAAATTTTAATAGTATATATATGGCTAAGTTTTTATCACTTGTTTTTGTTGTTTTAGCTAGTTTAATAATTGCTTATGTTTTGGGAAAAGATTAGATATTTCAGTCTTTCTTTTCTTTTTGTTTTGAGATATAATTGTAATAGAGGTTAAATAAAGGATGTGGTTTACATGAAAAAAATAATGGATGGAAATGAAGCTTGTAGTTATGTTTCATATAATTTTACAGAGGTTGCTGGGATTTATCCAATAACTCCTGCTTCTCCTATGGCTGAACTTGCTGATAAATGGTCTGGAGAAGGACGTGAGAATTTTTTTGGAGAACCTGTTCGTGTAGTTGAAATGGAAAGTGAAGCAGGGGCTGCTGGTATGGTACATGGTTCACTTCAAGCTGGATGTTTAACTACTACTTATACTGCGAGTCAAGGACTTCTTTTGATGATTCCTAATATGTATAAGATAGCAGGAGAGCAACTTCCTTGTGTAATTCATGTTGCGGCTCGTAGTCTTGCAACACATGCACTTTCAATATTTGGAGATCATCAAGATGTATATGCTGCGAGAAGTACAGGGTTTGCTATGCTTGCAACTTCTTCTGTTCAACAAATTATGGATTTAACTGCAGTTGCACATTTATCTGCTATAAAAGGACGTGTTCCATTCTTACATTTTTTTGATGGTTTTAGAACAAGTCATGAACTTTCTAAGGTTGATGTGATAGATACAGATAAATTGAAGAAATTAATAGATGAAAAAGCTTTGGATGAATTTAGAAAAGAAGCACTTAATCCAAGTAATCCATTTACTCGTGGTACTGCTCAAAATGAAGATATTTATTTCCAAATGTCTGAGGTACGTAATCCTTATTATGATAAGCTTCCTGATATTGTTAATGGTTATATGGAAGAGATTAATAAAATTACTGGAAAAAATTATGCTCCATTTGAGTATTATGGTAGTGAAAAGGCTACTAAGATAATTGTTGCGATGGGTTCTGTTTGTGGAACTATTAAAGATACAGTTGACTATTTAAATGAAAAAGGACAAGAGGTTGGTTTAATTGAAGTTCATTTATATAGACCTTTTAGTACTAAATATTTCTTAAAAGTACTTCCTAAATCTGTTAAGAAAATTGCTGTACTAGATAGAACTAAAGAGGCAGGTTCTACTGGAGAACCTTTATATTTAGATGTTTTAAAAACTATAAAAGATGTTGAAAGTAAAATTAAAGTTGTTGGAGGACGTTATGGACTTTCTTCTAAAAATACAACTCCTGCGATGATTAAAGCGGTTTTTGATATTATGAAAAGCCCTACTGTTAAGAATAATTTTACTATTGGAATAGAAGATGATGTTACTAATCTTTCACTTGAATATGATCATAACTTTACACTTCCAAATGATTATACAGAATTTTTAGTATATGGTTATGGTAGTGATGGTATGGTTAGTGCCTCTAAAGATTTAATGAAAATTACTGGTACTCATACAAAGGCTTATGTTCAAGGTTATTTTAGATATGATTCTAAAAAGAGTGGTGGAGTTACAATTGGTCATTTACGTTTTGGAAAGAAACCTATTAGATCTCCATATTATGTAGAAAAAGCAAGTGTTGTTGTATGTACAAAAGATTCTTATTTAGAGAAGATTCATTTACTTGAAAAAATTAAGAAGGGTGGAATATTCTTACTTAATACTTCTAAAAATGAAAAAGAAATTTTTGATATGATGAATAATCAGGACAAAGAAATACTTAAGAAACGCTCTGTTAAATTTTATGTAGTGGATGCAAGTAAAATTGCTCAAGAGTCTGGACTTCATGGTAAGATTAGTGCAATAATTGAGGCTTTGATATTTAAGTTAGGACACATAATTGATTTTAACTTTGCAGTTAATGAAATTAAACAAGGTATTAAAGTTAGATTTGCTCATAAAAGTGGAAATATAGATGTTAAAAATATTGAAGCTATTGATAAGGGAATAGATGCTTCTCGTAGAATTAAAGTTCCTGATGTATTAGAGGATGATATTAAAGTAGAAGGTAAGAAAGATATATTTGATGTTATTGGAGCAATGGAAGGAGATAGTCTTCCTGTTAGTAGTTTTGTAAAAAATGCTAATGGTATATTTGAAGGTGGAAGTTCTCGTAAAGAAAAGAGAAATATTACTGAGATGGTTCCTTGCTATAATAGTGAAAATTGTATTTCTTGTAATTTGTGTTCACTTGTTTGTCCACATGCTGTAGTTCGTCCTTTCTTACTAAATGAAGCTGAAGTTATGGATGGTCCTGAATCTTTGAAAGAAAAATTACTTGATTTTAAATTTAAGGATGAGAAATATAAGTTTACTATTGGAGTTAGTGTTCCTGATTGTACTGGATGTACTTTGTGTCATGAGATATGTCCTGGTAAAAAGGGTAAGAAAGCTATTACTATGGTAGACAAGAGTGAGCTTTATAAAGATAGTAATATAGAGGAAGAATATAAATATTTGTTTAATGAGGTTAGTGAAAAAACTCCTATGCCTAATGATACTGTTAAGGGTAGTCAGTTTAGTACTCCTAGATTCGAGTTTAGTGGAGCATGTGCTGGTTGTGGAGAAACTCCTTATTTGAAACTTTTAACACAGTTATTTAAAGATAGACTTGTTATTGCAAATGCTACTGGATGTTCATCAATCTATGGTGCTTCTATGCCATCAACTCCTTATACTATACCTTGGTCTAATTCTTTATTTGAAGATAATGCTGAGTTTGGTTATGGTATGAAGATTGCTGATGATACTATAAAGAGACGTATTGTAAATATTATTAAAAATAATATTGATAAAGTTAAAAATTCTGAAAAGAAAATTTATAAAGCTTATGCTAAAGAAATAACAATAGATACTGCAGAAGCACTTTATAATATAATTGATGATACCAAGATAGAAGAACTTTTGAAATTAAAAGAATTTATAAAACCTAAATCTATTTGGATGGTAGGTGGAGATGGTTGGGCTTATGATATTGGTTATAATGGAATTGACCATGTTTTATCTACTCATGATAATGTAAATATTTTAGTTTTAGATACAGAGGTTTATTCTAATACTGGAGGTCAAGCATCTAAATCTACTCATGTTGGAGCGGTTGCTAAATTTGCATCTAAAGGTAAGAGAAATGCTAAAAAAGATTTGGCACGTATGGCACTTAATTATCCACATGTTTATGTTGGTTGTGTTTCAATGGGTGCTAATCCAGCTCAAGTAATTAAAGTAATGAAAGAAGCTGAGGCTTATAATGGTCCATCTATTATAATTGCTTATTCTCCATGTATTGCTCAAGGAATAGTTGCGAGTATGGCAAGTAGTATTGAAGAAGAGAAAAAGGCAACAAATTCTGGATATTTTCCAACTTTCCATTATAATCCAGAGACTAAAGAATTTAGTTTGGATTCTAAAGCAGATTTTTCTAAGTATTTTGAGTTTATTGCTGGTGAAGATAGATATAGAAGTTTAAAAAAGATTTCTAAAGATTATAAAAAACTACTTGAAGAAAATAAAGATAATGCAGAAGAGAGATTTAATTATTATGATAAATTAAGTAAGCAAGATACTGAAGAAAAAGAAGTTGTAAATGAATAATAAAAAAAGATATCAAAGTTTGAATTGATTTTGATATCTTTTCTTTATATATATCTTTTTTTCTAAATTTTTAAGTTTCATTTGTTCATAAAAATTATAGTCATTTGAAAATTCTGCAATGTCATCCCAGTAGGTAAAATCTGAATTTATTAATTTTGTTACTTTTATATTTATAGGTATTGATGTGGAATTATCTTCGGAATTATATAATATATTATTATTTTTAAAGTTCTCTATAGAAACTTTAAGATTTTTGTAATCTATATTTTTAATTATTTTAGTATGCTTATTTTTTTCTTTGCATATTTCTATAAATTCAAATAACATCTTTTCATTAAAGATATGGTTTTGGTTTGCAACTCTACTTGCTATAAATAAACTTAAAAATTTGTCATTATCTACTTCCATAATCATCCTCCTAGTATATAATAGCACATTTTATAAAAATAAAAAAGAATATTTAATTTAGTATTTTTTATTTAAATTATAAGTAAAATAAAAAGAGACTGCACCCCCTGAGGGCAGTCTCAAAAAAAGAATAAAAAGGGGTTGGCTAGTGTGATACTAGCGACCAATTCGCCTAATACCGAATTGGTAGTTTCTATAATAACCGCAAAAGGGTAATTTGTCAATAAAAAAGTGCAATTTTTTTAAAAAATTTCATATTATTTATAATTATTAATATTATTAATTAGGTGATTATAATGGAATGTAGAGTTAATAAGCCATATCCAGAAATTAGAGTAGAGAAAAAGAATTTAGAATATGCGAAGTTATTACTTGATGATTATGCTTCGCCAGTAGGAGAAGATAGAGCGATTCATCAATATATCTATCAAAAGTTTGATAAATTTAGAGAAGATCCCATTTTTTCTAAAACACTTTCTGGTATTGCTATGGTGGAGATGAAACACTTAGAACTTTTAGGAGAAACTATTAAACTTTTAGGGGTTAATCCTGAATTTAGATTTTCGGATAAAAATACTAATTATTTTGTATATTTTAATAGTAGTTTTGTTGATTATAATACTGATATAGTAGAAATGCTTAAAAGTGATATTAGAATAGAAGAGGAAGCTATTAAAAATTATAGATATCATATTAGTGTTATTAATGATAAATATATAAAAGCTTTATTATATAGAATAATAGAAGATGAACAGATGCATATAAAATGTTTTAATATGTTACTTAATAGAGTACTTTATGGAAATAGTTATAATTAAAAAAGAATTTGTTGTTATAAATTCTTTTTTAGTTCTAGTAGTTTATTTATTGTGATAGTTGGTTTGTATTCTTTTTGTAGAGTTTTGTGATTTGGATTAAACCAACACGTATCAATACCTGCATTTATACCACCTTTAATATCTGTTTCTAAATTATCTCCAATTAATAGTATTTTATCCTTATCTTTGTTTTCTAATTTTTCAAATAGAACATTAAAAAATTCTATATTTGGTTTTCCTATTCCAATTTCACCTGATGTTAGAATAGATGATATGTATGGATTTAACTTTAGTTTTGAGATTTTATTATTTGCAGCACTTCTTGGACCATTGCTTGCGATAGATATTTCATAATCCTTACTTAGATTTTTTATTAATTTTTGTGCTCCTTCTATTTCTTTGATATTTATACCTAAGTTATTACAATATAATTCATTTAATTTTTTAGCTTTATCAAAACTTAAATTTAGAGTATTAAAAAATAGTTGAAAACGATATGCTCTTACGAAAGTTACTTCTTCTTCGATAGAATTGAATTTTGGTAAGTTTAATTCTTTATGAGTCCATTTATACCAGAAATTATCATCTGCTTTTTTCCATTGATTAAATAATTTTTCATCGTAATTTATATTTAACTTTTTTGTTATAAGTTTAAATGCATATTTAATAGATTCTATATTATCTATTAGAGTATCATCTAGATCAAATATAAGTGTTTTATATTTTTTCATATCAACCTTGCCTCCTAAATTAATTATAAATTTTTTTATGTATTTTTGTCAATTGATTTGTATTTGTAAGTTTGATAAAATAATATTGTATTTGCAAGAGTGGTGGAATGGTAGACACGCTACTTTGAGGGAGTAGTGATATTATATCGTGGGAGTTCAAATCTCCTCTCTTGTACCATTTAATATATTTTTGTTAGTAATTTGAAAGGTGATATATTTTATGAAAGTAATAAGTATAAAACAGCCTTTTGCGACTTTAATTGCAGAAGGTTTAAAAGAATATGAATTTAGAACGTGGAAGACTAAATATAGAGGAGATATATTGATACATGCATCTAAAAGTGTGGATAAAAAAGCTATGAAAAAGTTTAGTAAACTTAATTTAGAGTATCCTACTGGTTGTATAATTGCAAAAGCTAAAATTACAGACTGTGTTTTTGTTGATAAAGATATTAAGAAAATGTTAAATAAAAAAGACTCTTTAATTTATAGCGGTGTTTGTAAAGATGAAGAGTGGGTAGGATATGGTTTTAAATTAGAAAATGTTAAAAAAATAGAATCTATTTATGTAAATGGAAAACTTGGTCTTTGGAATTATGATTAGTTTATCTTGTTAACAAATAATTTTTATGTTATAATGTATTTAGCAAGTATTCTTGCATAAAATAAAAAAGGGGACATTCAATTTTCTTGTGTTGAATGTCTACCCATTCTTAATGTATAGACATTTAATTCAAATGTGAATTAAGTGTCATTTTTTTATTACTATTACTATTATAATGATAAGGAGAAATAAAATGATAGTAATGAACTCTAGAACTTTTATAATAAAAGTTTTAACTGTCATTATATCAAACCTCCTTTCCGTAAGGATTAGAGGTAGACACTCAACAATTGATATTCCCTATAAAAAATTATACTATGCATTGTTTCTAAAAACAAGTATTTAGTTACTTTTTGTAAATTTTTAGTTGAATACACTTTCTGTTAGATTTTCTACTGCAGTTAGTATATATGATATTTTGTACCATGTACTATAATTAACTTGTCCTGTTTGTGAGAGTGAGAATACTTTTTGAAAAGTTTTTACTGCATTTTTAGTATTTTCATCAAAGTATCCTGTAGGATTTGGTATTACTGGTATTCCAGGATAACTTCCTCTAATATAGTTTAGAGAATTTTGTAATATATAGACATCTATATTACAATCTCCTTCTTTTAGTGTTGTTGTAAAAGAGTAGGGAGATTTATTTGTAGTTGGAGCTTCATATATACCTGCATCATTTCCGTAATAATATTTTATTATTTCTTCTGCGGTGTATCCTTTATCCGCAAGAGATTTTGATCCCCATTGACTAAGTATTCCACTTTCACTTGTTTCATCTCTATACTTTGCTAGTAAAGGTTCCAGTCTTACTCCTTTTCTTATATATTCATTAAATACTTCATCTACTATTTTAGATATTGGTTCATATATAGTTCCATTTCTTGTCCATTTTTGATCATATGATGGGGAAGATGTTATTGTAAAATCATAACCTCTACTACGATACCATTCTGTATAAATTCTATTTAGTGTAAATGATATAATTGCAAGAACATTTGCTTTTATCGCATCTTTAGGCCATGTACTATATATTTCACTAGATGCTACATTTTTAATGTAATCAATAAAGGGAACTGTATAGTTAGTTGCACTTTGTGATGGTGTACCATTATGTACTATTATATTTTCTGGTATTTCTACACGTTTTAAAACAATGGGTGCAATTCCACTATTTTCGTTATCACTTGATGGTTGGTTTTGCTCTACGTTTTCCCATAGAGTATTTGGTGGTAGTTCTTCTATATTTTCATGTTGTGATTCATCGATTGAAGTCATATAGATATTTTGAATAGATGTAATGCCATCAAATATTTCTACATTTTCAATAGTTGTTGGTGTAAGTCCTAAGGCTGTTACTTCTATATTATAAGTTTCATAAGGTCTTACTTCTTTTTGATCAACTTCAGAATAACTTTTATCTACGGTATCTAATGTTATTAAGTTTGTTTCTCCATTTTCATTAGTTATTTCTGTTGCAATGATATTATCATCTTTTAAAATCTTTATAGTTGCTCCCTTTATAGGGTTTGCGATAGTATCACTATAGACATTTACTTTTAAATTTCCTTTTGCCATAATTCACCTCATTTAATTATATTAATAAATATATAAAAATATCATAAACTTAATTAGGTGATTATATGTATGAAAATTTAGTTTTAGGTAGTAGTGGAGATAATGTTGTAATTTTACAGGAAAAGTTAAAAAGACTCGGTTTTTATAATCCTGTAATTAATGGAGAGTTTGGTCTAGCAACAGAAGAGGGAGTTAAAGCTTTTCAAAGAAGTGTTGGACTTAGTGATACTGGAGTAGTGGATAGTGAAACTTGGATTAGACTAAATAGTGAAACTGAACCTCAGATTTCAACAATAAGTGTTTTTCCTAACTTAGGGTATGGTTCTACTGGTAGTTATGTTAGAGATTTACAAACTAAACTTAAAGCACTTTTATTTTATACAGGAGAAATTAATGGGGATTTTGACAGAGAAACTGAAGTTGCTGTTAAAAGGTTTCAACTTAATAATGAAATTACTGCTAATGGAGTAGTTGATAGTAATACTTGGAACTTAATTAATTCTTTATATGGTAATTTAAATTCATGTGTACTTAATGATGTTGGAGTTGATGATAATAATACTAATAATGATGGTGATACTGGTAATAATTTAACTTATACTGTAAAAAGTGGAGATACTTTATATGCAATTGCGAGACGTTATGATACAAGTGTGGATGCTATTAAGAGTTTGAATAACCTGACTAGTGATATTTTGCAAATAGGGCAAGTATTAAAAATACCTACAACTTCTACTGATAATTATTTTGTTTATACAGTACAACCTGGAGATAGTTTATCAGTTTTGGCAGAACGTTTTAATACAACAACTGCAGAAATTAAAAGTCTTAATAATTTAACTAGTGATTTGATTATCATAGGACAAACATTAAAGATTCCTACTAAAACAGAAAATGAAAGTTATATTAATTATGTTGTTGAGAAAAATGATACTTTATATGGAATAGCTAGACTTTATAATACAAGTGTGGATACTATTAAGAGTTTTAACAATTTAACTAGCAATATTTTACAAATAGGGCAAGTATTAAAAATACCTACAACTAGCGGAGTTAATTATGTTAATTATACAGTACTTAGTGGAGATACTTTATATGCGATTGCGAGACGTTATGATACAAGTGTTGATAAAATAAAAAGTTTTAATAATCTTAGTAGTAATACTTTAAGAATAGGACAGACTTTAAAAATACCTTTATAAGTCTTTTTTTCTTTTATAATTTTTTGTATAATATTATTAGAGGTGTGTTATGGAATTTAGAAAATTAGAAAAAGAAGAACTATATATGTATAAAGAATTATTAAATGATAAGGTTTATCAAAAATTTTATGATAAAAGATATGAGCAACTTAGTAGTGGAAATATAGACATGTTCATTATTGAAGATAAGGGACATATTGTTGGAGATATTACTGTTAATTATGTTAATCAAAATTATAAAAATGAAACTATTCCTCATGTTAGAGCGTCTTTAGAAGCTTTTCGTGTTAAAAAAGATTATCAAAATAAGGGATATGGACAAAAGTTTTTAAAGTATGTTATTTCTGCTTTAGAAGAAAAAGGTTTTAGTGAATTTACTATAGCAGTTAATGACGATAATGAAGTTGCTCGTCATATATATTTTAAATTAGGATTTAATCAGGAAATTGATAGAGGTGTTGTTGAAGGTCATAATTGTGGATTGTATTTAAGGGATGATAAAAGTATTCATACGGAAATAAAAAATGATAATATAAAAAAGAGGTAATTTAAATGATTAGAAAAATTTATTGATAATGATACGAAAAAGAAGTTAGTACAAAAAACATGGAAGTAGTTGTTATTGATAAAGCGATGAAAATTTGACTAAATACTTTTAATGTAGTATCATTATGTCATAAATCTTTGATGGAGACATGATTGTTATATTAGTTTTTAAAGAGAGTTATTGGTTGGTGTAAAATAATAAAACTATGTAATAGTTCCTACTCTTGAGTGAAATGTAAACATTTTCGGTTAATAGCCGTTATTTAAATTAAGTAAATATTAGGATGGTACCGTGCATATGCACTCCTTTGGGTATCATCTTTTTTTTATGGAAGGTGATGTTATTATGAGACTTAGTAATTTGAATATTAAAAAAATAAATATTTCTGATGTTAGTAAAGATTATTCTTCGCAAGATATTTTATTTAAACTTGGAGAATTATATCAATTTGAAAGTGGTATATATGGTTATGGTAATTTATGGACAAAACTTGAAAGGATTATTGAAGATATAATAATAGATGAACTTGATAAAGTAGGATGTGTTCAGGTGGAATTTCCACAATTGCAACCTAAGGATGTTTGGATTAAATCTGATAGATGGGATACCTATACTAAAACTTCTGATATTATGTTTACTATTGAAAATAATTTAGGAGAGTATGGTCTTGGGCCAACTGCAGAGGAGTGTGCTTTGGTATTTGCTTCTAATAGACTTCCTTCTTATAAAAACTTACCTGCTGTATATTATCAGATAAATACAAAGTTTAGAAAGGAAATGAGAACAAGAGGATATTTGTTTAGATCTCGTGCTTTTGTTATGATGGATGCTTATTCGTTTGATAAAAATGAAAGTGATATGGAGAATACTTATAATATAATTAAAGATGTTTATTTTAAAATATTTAAAAGACTTGGAATAAAAATTATACCTACTGTTAGTGATAATGGTGTTATTGGTGGATCTAAATCACTAGAGTTTCAAGCTGAAACTAAATTAGGTGAAGATAAAATTTTATATTATAAAGATAATAATATTGGTATTAATAGAGAGGTTTTAGAATTTGATAATAAAGATGAATATTTAGAACAATTAGGAATTAATGATATTAGTAAGTTGGAAGAGGTTAATACTATTGAACTTGGTCATATTTTTGCACTTGGGGATAAATATTCTTCTAGTATGAAGTTATATTTTAAAGATAAAGAAGGAAATGATAGTTCTTATTATATGGGATGTTATGGTATTGGTATTTCTAGAATAATTGCTATGATAATAGAAAATAATGTTATTATAAATAATGGCAGAGTAAAAGGATTTGTTTTACCATATTCAATTGCACCTTATAAAGTACAAATTATTTATAATGAAAATAATAAAGATGTAGCAGAAAAATTATATTGTTATTTAAATGATAATGGTGTATTAGCAATTATTGATGATAGAGAAAATTTAACTATTGGAAATAGAATAAATGATGTTTATGTGTTAGGTACTCCTAAAATGATAGTATTGGGTAATAGGTTTGATGGTGATAACTTTGAAGTGGAAGATGTTAAAACTGGTTTAAAGGAAATAGTGAAATTGAATGAAATTTTAAATGTGTTTAAGTAATTATAAAATTAAGAAATTGTAAATAATTGGATTTGGTATAATATTATTTATAAAAAGAAAATTTTATAATTAGTAGTGGAGGTAGTGTAGTATGAAAATAATAAATATTGCAAGTGGTAATTCTGTTTGGAGAGGACTTGATTATTATAAAAATAAAAAAGTAAAAAAATATAAGCAATTAGATGAATTTAGATATAGTGGAGAAGTAGTTGGTAGTAATAACGAAAAATATGATGTTATTTTGGATTTAGAACATCCTAGAAATTCTAAATGTAATTGTCCACATGCTAATGGTAGGAGAGTTATATGCAAACATATAGTAGCACTTTACTTTACTATTTTTCCAAAAGATGTTGATAAGTTTTTAAAAGAAGTAGAAGAGTCTCAAAAAGAATATGAGGAATATGAAAAATATTTATACAAAAAAGCCATGAATCATATAAAAACTATGTCTAAATCTGAATTAGAAGAGGCTTTAACCTTTATTTTGAATTATGCTCCAGAATGGGTTTATGAAAGATTTGTTAGAGATTATGTTGGATTAGATTAACTTTGGTATTGTATTAATTAAAATATGTGTTAGAATATAAGTATACTAATTATTTCAATTGACTTTTTTCTGAGTTTGTGTTATAATACGCAATACATAACTTGAAGGAAATATTAACTTAGGTAATTGCTATACATATTATGACATTTTGTTATATATATGTATTGTATATTATATATGAGTAATAGAGGATAGGAAGACATCGTCTATCGCGGACTGTAAAAGTCTAAAGTGTAGGATTCATTAGAATTCGATGAGATGCCAAGTGATGCAGTGGCCTATTACTCGAGTGAGCTCATACTTTGTATG
>CANQUW010000002.1 GCA_947627145.1 uncultured Bacilli bacterium | reverse complement strand
TAATAAACCAACATTTTTAAGATAAAGCGAACTTTATTCTAAAAATTGGCGTTTTTCTTCCTTAATACTTTTTCTATATTACAATCTATATTATCAAATAATGTAATATCATTAGTAATTAACTTCTCTTTATTAAATTTCTTTTTTAAATCTAAAGAAGAATCATCTAAAAGCAAAGCAGCAGTATAACTATATAAAACTCTCAAATCTTGAAATAAAGAACTCAAAACCCCAGAAGGCAAATTATCTATATCAAAAATAGAAATAAAATCAATACGTATAGCTATATCAATACATTTAGAAACAAACTCTTTCTTAATTTCATCTATAACTTCTTTATTAAATCCTAAATCTTCAAGATACTTAATATAATTAAATTCTGATAAAAAAGAATTAGTCTCAGTAAAGAAAGAAGAACTATAATCAAACATTTGATTTTTTCCATACTTATCTCTAACACTTTTTAAATCTTCTACATGAGCAGCCTCATGAATTAAAATACCTGCCTTCGTTAAAGATCTTTGATTAAAGTCCACTATATCACTATTATAAAATATATAATCTTTATCATTATATATAGAAGGAGAAGTACATGCAATAACAGGGAAATTTTTAGAATATATAATTCTTCCTTCTGCTTCCATTTCTTTATAAAGATCTTTATTTTCAAAATATTTATTTAAATAATCATTTATAAAATGATACTCTTGATATTTAGATAGTCTTACTGGAGTAGCTAAAGAATTTGATATATTATTTAAAATTTTATCTTTAAATAAATCCACTTCATCTATTATAAATTTCTTTTTATCAACTAATGTTTTATAATTAGAAATTGTTTCTGAATTACTTTTATTAATAAAGGCATCCTTCTGCTCTAAAAAAGCATAATACATAATAGGATTAATCAATTTCATTTCAAAAATAGAAAATAATGTATCATTAGTAAAAGACCTATAGATATCACTTAATTCTTGTAATCTAACACCTTTAATATAAAGATAATCATCTATACCTTCACTATAAAAACATTCTCTACTTTTAATAATATGTTTTCTTAATCTTTCTATTTTTTCTTTTTCAGACATCATAAAAATCATCCTCCTAAATATTTTTTATATTAACATAGAAAAATACTAAAATCAAATCAAAACAAAAAACACCCAACAAATAAAATTTAAATGTTAGGTGTAAAACACTATTAAGAAATACACAACATACAAATATTGAACATCTCTTTTTATTTTTAAATTTCAAATTGCGAATTATAAAGATTAGCATAGAATCCATTTTGTTTAAGCAATTCTTCATGTGTACCAGTCTCTATAATATTACCTTCATTCATAACAAGTATTAAATCAGCATTTTTAATAGTTGAAAGTCTATGAGCAATAATAAATGATGTTCTTCCTTCAGTAAGTTTATCCATAGCTTTTTGAACTAACTCTTCAGTCCTTGTATCGACGTTACTTGTAGCCTCATCCAATATAAGGAATGGTGCATCTTCAATCATACCACGAGCAATTGTTAAAAGTTGTTTTTGACCACTAGATACTGATGTTTCATCTCCAATTGTTGAGTTAATACCACCAGGTAAAGTTTTAACAAAATGATCAACCCCTACTGTTTTTAAAGCATCCCAAATTTCTTCATCAGTAACATTTTCTTTATTAAATCTAATATTTTCAGCAATAGTACCATCAAATAGCCAAGTATCTTGTAATACCATTACAAATAAATCATGTATATTTTCACGTGTTAAATTCTTTGTAGATACTCCATCTATTAAAATATCTCCATCGTTTATTTCATAGAACTTCATAAGTAAATTAACCATAGTTGTCTTACCAGCACCAGTAGGTCCAACTATTGCAATCTTTTCTCCAGGATGAGCTTTAGCACTAAAATCTTTTATAATTTCTCTATTTTTATTATAAGAGAACTTAACATGATTAAATTCTATTTCTCCCCTAACTTTAGATTTATCTAAATGTTTTACAATATCACTTTCACTACTCATTTCAGACTCATCTAAAAATTCAAATACTCTCTCTCCTGCAGCAGCAGTAGATTGAAGCATTGTCATAGCTTGAGCAATTTGTGATAAAGGATTAGTAAATAATCTAATATAAATCATAAAAGCAACAATAGTACCAAAAGTAGTTAAATCATTCATAGTAAGTATCGCACCTACAACACACACCGCAACATAACCAAAGTTACCAACAAACATCATTATAGGTTGCATAATACCAGATAAAAATTGACTTTTCTTATTACAAACATAAAGTTTATTATTAAATCTTTCAAAGTCTTTCATAGATTCATCTACACCATTATAAGCTTTAACAACTAAATGACCAGAATACATCTCTTCAATATGACCATTAAGTCTACCAAGTTCTTTTTGACGAAGAGAAAAATATTTTTGACTTTTTTTAAGTATAATACCCATCATTAAGAATCCAAAAATAGATGAGAATACTGCAGTAATAGCCATAATCCAGTTAGTTACAAACATCATTATAACAGAACCTAAAAATAAAGTAATACTAGTAACTAAAGTAGATAAACTATTATTCATATTCATTCCAATAGAATCTATATCATTAGTAACACGAGATAAAACATCTCCAGTTTCATGAGTATCAAAATATTTAAGTGGAAGTCTATTGATTTTACCACTAACATTACTACGAAGACGACGTGCAAAATTATTAGATACAGTTGCCATAATATATGCTTGAATATAACTAAACAAAGCACCAACTAAATGAAGTATAGCAATTATAAATGCAATTTTTTTAACCATATTAATATCCATTACAGGTTTTACTAAATTATAAATACTACGAGGAAGTTTATCCATTTGTTCAACTATATCCTCATTACTACTATTAAAACCTATATTAGAAAGTATATTAAGAAATTTAATTTGATCTTTAACATTAATAACACTACCATCAATGGTAATAGGTTTTAATATTTTACTTAAAATACTTTTATCCATAGACTTAATAACTTTAACTATATCATCTCTTTTACTATTACTATTTAAACTACTCATAGCAGTAGAAAATTTAATCTTAGCATCACTAGAAATACTAGGATCCATCATAACAGTAGTAAGTCTTTCTCTATCAGTAAAACTTTCCATAATATTTTTACTAATAGTTTCTAATCTTTTAGTATTAGGTTTTATACCTTCAGTAATTTCATCTGTTAAATCAGATAATATGTTTGGAGCAATTATAGAAAATGTTGCACTAAACATACCAAGTACTAAGGCAATAATAACTAAATATTTCCATTTCTCTAAGCTCATAAAAAGTCTTTTCATAGATTGAGAAAAATTTTTTGACTTTTCAGGAACTCCTCTCATAGGTCTAGGCATTTTCTAACTCCTCCTTTGTAACTTGTGATAAAGCAATTTCTTTATAAACATCGCAAGTATCTAAAAGTTCTTTATGTGTACCAATTCCAACACAACGTCCTTTATCAAGTACGACTATTTTATCTGCATTCATAATAGTACCAATACGTTGAGCAACTATTAAACTAGTAGCACCACCAGTATATTTTTTTAACTCACGACGTAATACTGAATCTGTCTTATAATCAAGAGCAGAAAAAGAATCATCAAATATATAAATTTCAGGTTCACGCGCAATAGCACGCGCAATTGAAAGTCTTTGCTTTTGACCTCCACTTATATTAGTACCACCACGTGCTATATGAGAATCATAAGTATTATTCATTTTTAATACAAATTCTTCTCCTTGAGCAACTTTAATAGCATCTTTTATTTTCTCTAAACTAGGTTTATCACGACCATTATCTCCATAACTAACATTACCCTTAACAGTATCATTAAAAAGTATAGCCTTTTGAGAAACATAGCCAAGTTTATTTCTTAAAGATTTTTCCTTATAATCCTTAACATTAATACCATCTACAAGTATTTCTCCATCTGTAGCATCATAAAATCTAGGTACTAAATTTATTAAAGTACTTTTACCAGAACCTGTTGAACCTATAAATGCAATAGTTTCACCTTTATTAACTTTAAATGAAATATCTTTAAGTAAATATTCATCAGCATCTGGATATTTAAAGCTAACATTCTTAAATTCGATAGTACCTTTTTCAGAAGTTTTACCAGCAAAATTACCATCTACTATATCATCCTCTTCATCAAGTACTTCATTAATTCTTTTAGCAGAAACCCCAGCACGAGGAACCATCATAAATATCATCGCAAGCATCAAAAACGACATAATAACTTGCATTCCATAACTAGAGAATACTACCATATCACTAAATAAAGTAATTTTCTTACTCATCATAGCTTCACTAATTAAATATGCTCCAATAAAATAAATACCAAGTGTTAAAAAGTGCATAACAAAATTCATAATAGGCATCATTATAGCAAAACATCTTTGATTAAATAGTTGTGTATCAGTAAGATCATCATTAATTTCATCAAATCTCATCATTTGGAACTCTTCTGCATTAAAAGCACGTATAACTCTAATACCAGTAATAGACTCTCTTGTAACACCATTAATTTTATCTATAAGTTTTTGTACTTTACTAAATCTAGGAATTACTATTATTAAAATAACACCTACTGTAGTAAGAAGTAAAACAACACATGCTAGAACAAGTAAAGACCACTCCATATTTTTATCGATTATTTTCAAAACTGCCCAAACAGCCATAATAGGTGCTCGAACTAACATCTGAAGTCCCATACTAATAAGCATTTCTATTTGAGTAACATCATTAGTAGTTCTAGTAATTAAACTACGGATAGAAAACTTCTTAACTTTAGCAACAGACATATTCTCTACTTTATCAAATATCTTATGCCTAATAGTTTTAGAAAAACTAGCTGACAAGAATGATGCTATATAACCAACTATAATCGCAGTAACTAAACTACCTATAGAACACAATATCATATAAAACCCTTGTACAAGGATATCAGACATTTCACTACCTTCAGTTTGTACAAGTCTAGTAATCTCTGACATATAATCAGGTACTTTAAGATCTAACCAAACTCCAAAAGCAACTAAACAAACACACACTAAAAAAAGCATTATTTCTTTTTTATTAAAATTCTTAAATAATTTTATCAATTTCATCTTCCTCCTTATTCATATTTTCTCGCATCTTGTCTAATACTTCAAAAAATATATCTAACTTTTCTTTAGAAATATCTTTAGTAATAATATTATTAATAACCTTCATTTTATCTACTACTTCTCTATGATGTTTTATATTTTCATCACTAAACTTAATAATTTTACTACGTCTATCTTCTAAAGAAGAAACTCTTTTAATTATATTTCTCTTCTCCATAGTATCTAATATTCCAGACATAGTAGATTTACGAATACTAAGTACATTTTCAAGTTCTTTTTGAGATATATCTTTATTAATATTATCCACCAAATATTTTATTACTTGTACTTGAGAATAATTACTAACCATAAATTTCTTATCTTTAATAATAATTTTTCTTCTAATCTCGTTCTCAAAACATTTAATCTCTTTTATAGGATACCTTTCCAAAATACACACCTCTTTTTAGTTAGTTACCTAACCAAATACTAATATACTCTAATATAAAATAAATGTCAATAGAAAAAAGAGCTATAATAAGCTCTTAATTAATATAATTACCCAACTGTATATGGTTCCGTCTTTGTTCCATATCCTCCAGTAATACCAATACTAGATTTTAAATATACTACTGGAAGGACACCAGTACTATTATTGTATGCTCCATTACCATTGACATAAGCATCGTTACCACCGTAAACACTGAACACATAGTCAGTATAGTCGGAACGTGGAGTTATAGTCCACTGGTAGTAATCTTTCTTCCACAACCAACTTTTTGCTCCCTCTATTGAATTACAATTATTATTACTTAAGGTATTATAACAAATATCACTTACTCCGTTGGCAAAAGTATATCCATAATCACTAGGATACATCAATCCTACATTTTCATCATCTGTTGCACTTGCTCCATCTGGTATTACACTTTCTCTCTCAGCCGAGAAAAAACTTTCCGTACTTCTATTACTATTCCATGGTGCTCCTCCAAGTTTCCATTTCATTTTCTCTATCTTATCTTGTACACTACTCATTCCATAACTTGAAAAACTACAACTTGTTGTAGAACCATTTCCATCATTAGGACAATTTCCACTTGTTCCATTCCAGAATGCTCCATTTAATATTGTATTCATTGCTGCTGGTCTAGCCCAGTTATTAGAACCATAATTTCCATCATTATCCCATGCATAACCAGTATTATTTAATCTTTCATTTAATATTAATTTTATCCTTTTCTCTTTAACGCCTTCTGCATTCTCTTCTTCAAACACTCCAATTATTCTCCATAGATTAGCATCTGTCTTCCCTGCATCTGTACCTAGTAAATTTACATAATTATATGGATTATTTCCTATGTAACGATAATCAATAGTAGTTTCATCTGTTTCATCATTTTTATGAATAAATCTAAACATACCATGTTTCTCATCATCTGTTGCACTATTATAATCTTTTTTACCAGTAACAGGAATACCATTAACATCAGTCGTTTTTATTTCTTCCAAAATGTGTTTATCATTTGGAAAAGCAAGATCTTTTGTACTAAGCCCAACATCACTTCCAAATGTAACCGTAACTGGTGCTACTTCATCTTTATTATTGATTTGTATTAAATATGTTTGACTATCACCACTCTGTCCATTTTGTTTTAATAAAACGCCTGTCTCAGTTGGAGGAGTCTCTTTATCGATTATATATCCAATTTCAATATTATCACTAGTTGATGAGTAATAAAAATTAAATTTAGCATCTACTCCATTTACATTAGTAAGTTTTACTTCAAAAGTCTTACTACTGGAAGGATTTACAATCACTTGTTTTTGTTCATTAAAACTACTACTAGTAATAAGAGAATACAAATTCCCCGAAACTATATTCAAAGCCCCACGTCTTTCAGCACTTGCAGTAAATAAAGCATAAGAAAAAGTACTAACACATACAAATGCTACCATTAAAATCATACCAATTAAATAACCATTTTTCATATTAAAAAATCTTTGGATTCTATATTTCATTTTATCTCCTACCTTCATACTAGATATATTATTATTTATTCTACTAATTATATTATAAGATAAAAATATTATAAATTTTGTGGAAATTTTTGGTATTTAACAAAAAAAATAAAAAGAAATAGATTTTTTTATCTATTTCCTAGCATATTTTAATGAATAAGATTTTTTTCTTATATTATTATTTTCTAAACTCTTATCATATACATCATTTACAACTCCATTAATTAAACCAAGAAGTGCATCTTGACGACATACATTTCTAAATTCTTCAACTGGTATATAAGCTCCTCTATCAAAGAAAACATAACTATTACCAACAGCATATCCTCTTTCATCAAAGTCACTACCACAACCATATTCAAAATTAACTTTACTACGAGATGATAGATTTTCTCCATTATATTTAAAGAATTCTTTAAATTCAGTATTTGGTTTTATATAAGCAAAACCAAAAGCTACATTTCTACCCTCTTCACCAATTACTTTAACACTACGGTCAATTACTCTAGCTAAAGGTTTTTCTCCTTTACTAAAAGCATTAACTCCTTGAAAACCAAATTTACAAGTATTAACTACTTCTTCATAAGGAACCATTCCTCTATCCATAGTAAGCATATCTAAATTCTCATTTATCCAAGTTGCTCTACCATCTTTTGCAACCATAGCAAGTCCATATTCATTAAAATTAGTAGCTACATCAAATCTTCCTGGAAGTAAAGCATTATCTTTTTCTCTAATATAAGCATATTCACTAGGAGCAGTCTCAACTACTTTATAGCCATTAACAAAAGATCCTCTATCACTATAAACATCATTTCCAATTACTCTTTTACCATCTTTGTAATTAACTATAGAAATATATTCTCCTTTACCATTAATCTGATAACAATATACATAGCAATCCTTATCAGCTTCATCTTGAAAAGATCTAAGACAAAAAATACTTTCAATTTCGTTTGGATTTAAATTAATATCTTTTTTCATAAAAATAACCTCCCTGATATTATATATTTCAAACTATCTTGATAATTCTATAATAACACATTAAAAGTAATTGTCAAGTAAGTTACTTTTTTGTATTTAAAAATAAAAAGAACAATATATAAACATTGTTCTTCCATAAATAAATTAAATATTTCTACTTATCTCTAATCTTAGCATTATTCTTATCACAAACATATTTAATTATATTATTAAATTGTTCCATAACCTCATCATCTGTTAGAGTTCTATTTGAATCCATAAATGTAAGATTAAATGCAATAGATTTTTCATCTTTACCTACATTTTCTCCTGTATATACATCAAATACTTTAATAGAATCAAGTAAACGTCCTCCAGACTTTTTAATATCTTTAATTAATTTATCTGCAGTAACATCAAGTTTAACTACAAATGCTAAATCTTTTTCAATTGAAGGATAAATTGGAGCTTTCTTAAATTTAATAGGTTTTACTTTTCTCATTAATTTATTTAAAGAAACCTCACATACATATATATCATCTTTTACTGTTTTAGGATGTACTCTACCTATTATACCAATCTCTTCTCTATCTAAATATACTCTAGCACTCATTCCAGGATGCATATTATCTATATCACTAACTTCAAATGTATATCTATTTCTAAATCCTAGATAGTCAAGTAAATTAGTAAGTATACCTTTAATTAAATAAAAATCTGCTTTTATATTAACACCATGCCAATTATTATTTATATAATTACCTGAAATAAGCATAGCTATTTTACTTTCTTCATTATAATCTTTATCATAAGTCTTACTAATCTCATATAAGTAAATATCTTTAACATGACGTGCTTTATTATATTTATAAACATCTATTAAAGAAGGAATAAGCGTTGTTCTAATAACAGATTTATCTTGACTCATAGGATTAGGTAAAATAATTTGTTCTTTATTATCATAATTAAATAAACTAGCATTCTTAGGAGAAGTTAAAGTATAAGTCTTAGTTTCATTAAGGCCAAGTAATCTAAGTCTTTTAGATATAATCTTACGATATTTAACATCTCCGACATATTGACCTCTTCTTAAGGGAATTCTTGGAAGGGTGCTTGCTAGATTATGGTATCCATAAAGCCTTCCTATTTCTTCTGCAATATCAGCAACGTTTGGATCCATATCTAGTCGTCTATTAGGAATTGTAACTTCAAAAGAATCCTTATTTCTCTTAAATTCAAAACCAAGTCTATTAAGTTCAACTTCCATATCTTCAACTGTTATAGTAATACCAAGTAAAGTATTAACTTCATCTGCTTTAAATTTAACTACTTTAGGAGTTTTATCTACATGGTCATATCTTACTATCCCATCAAGTACCTTAGCATTGGCATATTTTTCTAATAAGTGGCATGCTCTCTCAATTGCCATTTCTGTATATTCATAATTAAGTCCTTTACCATAGCGAATAGATGCTTCACTTTTAAGGTCTAATTTTGATGCAGTATACCTAATACTTACAGCATCAAATATTGCACTTTCTATTAAAATTGTTTTAGTGTTATCATCAACTCCAGAGTTAGCTCCACCCATAACACCAGCAATACATACAGGTTTAGTACCATCAGTTATAACTATATCATTATGATTTAAGTCTCGCATCTTTTCATCAAGAGTAATAATTTCTTCATCATCTTTAGCATCTCTTACAACAATTTTATCTCCAAGTTTTTCTTTATCGAAAAAATGAAGAGGTTGACCAAATTCAAGCATAACATAGTTAGAAATATCTACAACATTATTAATAGGTCTCATACCTGCTGCACTAAGACGTCTTTTAATAAAATCAGGAGACTCTTTAATCTCAACATCAGTAACCATCTTAGCTAAATAGAAAGGACATTTTGGAGTTTTAACTTCAAGTGAGAAATGGTCATCAATCTTATCTTTTATAGGTTTAAAATCTCTTTTAGGAAGAGTAACTGGACGATTTAGAATAGAACCTACTTCGTAAGCAAAACCAATATGATAATAACAATCATTATTTCTATGTTTATGAACATCTAACTCGTATAAAGTATCATCCATATTCATTTCTTTAATAGGGTCTTTGCCTACTTCAGCATCATCATCCATTTCATGGATTCCCTTAGCATAGGTTTCTTCAGTTTTTTCTTCAAGTCCAAGTTCAAACAAAGCACATATCATACCATCAGATTCTTGACCACGAATTTTACCTTTTTTAATTTCAAAATCTCCAGGAAGTACAGCACCAGGCAAAGCAACAATTACTTTAAGCCCTTCACGTACATTATCAGCACCACAAACTATTTGGCGAGGTGTATCTTCTCCAGTATCTACAATACAAACATTTAAATGGTCACTATCAGGATGTGGTGTACACTTAATAATTTCACCAACTACCAAATTATCAATATGTTTTGATATAACACCTTCAACATTAACACCTGCTTTAGTAATTTTAACAGCAAGTTCACGTAAATCTTGATCACTTATATCAACATAATCAGATACCCACTCTAAACTAATCATCCAAATCACTCTCCTTTCTATCAAAAGTTACCGCTTCACGTAAGTCAGTTTGATAAAACGCACGAATATCATCTATTCCATATTTAAGCATAGCAAGTCTTTCAGCTCCAAATCCAAAAGCGAATCCGCTCCATTCCTTTGGATCATAACCACAGTTTCTTAAAACATTAGGATGTACCATACCAGCACCACTAACAGTAAGCCATCCAGTATTTTTACATAAACTACATCCATCTCCTTTACATGCAAAACATGTTATATCAGTCTCGACTGAAGGTTCTGTAAACTGATAATAACTAGGTCTAAATCTAGTTTTACAATCAGGACCAAATAAATGTTTAGCTATTCCATCAAAAGTTCCTTTTAAATCAGATAAAGAAATATTTTTATCGACTAAAAGTCCTTCTATCTGCATAAATTGATGTGAATGAGTAGCATCATCATCATCTCTTCTATAAGTCTTACCTGGACATATCATACGAATTGGAGTCTTACCTTTTCCTTTTAACATAGTTCTAATTTGTACAGGAGAAGTTTGACTACGAAGTAGGATATCTTCATCTTTAATATAAAAAGTATCTTGAGCATCTCTTGCAGGATGTCCTTTTGGTATATTTAAAAGTTCAAAGTTATATCTATCTTCTTCTACTTCAGGTCCATCTACTACATCATATCCTTGTGACATAAAATATTCTTCTATATCTTCTATAACTTTCTCTAAAATATTAGGAGCACCTACTCTAATTTCAGTAGCAGGAAGTGATATATCTATACTCTCTTCTTTAAGTCTTTTATTCCATTCTTCCTCTTCTAATTCATTACGTTTCTCTTCAATTATAGAATTAACACTTTTCTTTAATTCATTTAACATTTGACCAGCTTCTCTTCTCTCTTCTGGTTTAATATCTTTCATCATAGAAGATAGTTCAGTAACTAATCCTTTTTTACCTAAGAATTTAACTTTATAATCATTTAAACTATTTTGATCTTTAATACTTTCTTTTTCACTTTCTATAAGTTTTTTAATCTCTTCAATTTTTTTATTATCCATTTTATCCCTCCTAAAAAATAAAAAACTATAACTTAAGGACGAAACATATCCGTGGTACCACCTTAATTTATAGTTTTACTATACACTTAATAGTCTTTAACGGAGACACCCGTCTATAATTTTGTTATAGAAACTAAGAAGACGAATTCATAAACTATTATCAAGCCTTCACACCAAACAGACTCTCTCTTTAAATAATATATTTTATTACTACTTCTTCCTCACTGTTTTTTAAAACTCTTATATTATAACACAATATAAAATTATTGTAAATTATACAGTCATTAATTCTTTTTCTTTTTCTTTAACCATTTCATCTATTTTCTTATTAAATGAATTAACTAAATCTTGTATTTCTTTTTCACTTGATTTTTCTATATCTTCTGCCATTTCTTCTTTTTTAATATCTTCTATTCCTTCATGTCTAATATTTCTAATAGATATTTTACTTTCTTCTCCAATAGCTTTAACTTGTTTTATAAGTTCACGACGTCTATCTTCTGTAAGAGGCGGTATTACTATTCTAATACTTTCTCCATCATTATTAGGAGTATATCCTAAATTAGATTCAAATATAGCTTTTTCAATATCTTTTAAGCAACTTTTATCAAAAGGTTTAATACAAAGTTGTGTAGCTTCAGGTACTGAAATAGTTGCGAGTTGTTTTAATGGAGTTTGACTTCCATAATAATCAACTGTAACTCTATCCAAACTAGATGGATTAGCTCTACCTGCTCTTACTGTTTTTAATTTTTCTTCAAGTGACGCAATAGTCTTATTCATTTTACTTTCAACATTTTTAATTATTTCCATAAATATCTCTCCTTGCATAATATATTTTACTATAATTTCTAAAATTTATAAAGACTATTTTTAATTATTTACACTTTAGTACTTGTCTTTTTATTGATTTATATAATGTTTTAGTTTTATAGTTTAATTTGTTAAATATCTCCATTAATACTTTTAAAGTAATAAAAAATAGGTTTAACTATTATTCTAAATCTATTAAGATTTTTTATTTTATTTCGTTTTATAAGCTTCTATCTTTGACAAAATTATTGATATAATTAGGAAAATATATTATTATATTTTTTGTAACACAAAACGCAATGCGAATTTTTGCATTACTATATTATTTATAGGAGGTACCATATATGGCATTTCAATTAAAACCAAACCAAAAAAGAAACAGAAAACAAGACAGTACGTTTTCCGGTTGAACTTATCCAAAGAATTAACGAAGTTATAGAAAAAGAAGATGCTACTTTCTCTAGTTTTGTAATTCAAGCATGTAAATATGCACTTGATAATATGCAAGAAGATTCTGAATCTAAATAAAGATTGAATCTTTTTTGTTTTTTTAACTTACTTTGACTAAGTTTTGTGTGATGTATTAATATATTTTATATTTAAATTACTATTTCTGTGCTTTAATTTTATAATTATAACCAAATGATAGTTGTTTTATATAAATCAATTTATTAATACTAGATGGAATACAAAACAACTTTAAGAATTTAATTTAAAACAGATGACTTTTATGAAAAAAATTGATAAAATAAATTTGGTGAATGTATTATGATAACAAATAATTTTAATTTATTTAAAAAATCTTTAGAAAGTAATGATAAGCATCTATTTGACATAGTTCCAAAATGTGATTTACATACTCATGCTTTATTAAGTTCAAACAGAAAACTTTTTGAGTTATACTATAATAGAAAATTAGATACTTTTATACCTAATGATAGTATACAATCTATATCTAATTTTATAAAAAATAATATAATAGAAATTTCAACTACAAAAGTTGGTCAATTAAAACTATTTGAATGTAGTATTTTAACTGCAATAGATGATGGTGTTTGTATACTTGATACTAGTGTAGATTATAGATTAGTATTTGAGGTATACGATAATAATATAAACAATTACATTAACGATTTATATCATTTGAAAAATAAATACAAAGATAAAATTAAAATTAATTTTGATTTAGGTATTAGTAGAAATGCTTATAAAGAAGAGGACGAAAAAATTATAATTAGTTTAATTAAATCAAAAGTATTTAATGGAATAGATCTTTTTGGTGACGAGTTGTCAAAACCTATAACTGTTTTTAAAAATATATATGATATAGCAAAAAAATACAATTTAATTTTAAAAGCTCATGTAGGAGAATTTGGAACGGCAGAAGATATTATAGAAGCCATTAAAATTTTAAATATTCAAGTTGTCCAACATGGAATAGCAATAGTCAATAATGTAGATGCAATGAAATTTGCAAGAGAACATAATATTATTTTTAATGTTTGTCCTATAAGTAATTTAAAGTTAAAGAGGGTTTCAGACATAAAAAATCATCCTATAAAAACAATGTTAGCTAACAATCTTAAAGTAACAATAAATACAGATGATCAATTAATTTTTGAAAATTCATTATTTGATGAATATAATTTACTATATAAAAATAACGTCTTATCTATTAATCAATTATATGAAATTTTACAAAACTCCTTCAATTAACCGAAAACCAACTACAAAGCAAAAAATAGCATTATTGCTATTTTTTTAATACTTTTATAAGAGAGTTAGCATCATTATTATCAACTCCTAATTTATAATCGTTAAAATTATGGAAATCACTTCCTCCACTAGTTAACAAATTATATTTTTGAGCAATTCTTCTTAAATAAACTGACTGCTTATTATTTATTTTAGAAGTATTAGTAGTTTCTATACCATCCAAGCCATTTTCAATTAAATCTCTTAAAAATAATTCAAATTCTTTTTCGTTATAATTAAGAGTAGTAGGATGAGCCAATATTATTTTACCGTTACTTGATTTCACACTATCAGCTATATCCCTAAAGTTCAAGGTATATTTTTCAACATAGCTTAATGACGGTTTACTAGTAAATTTATTTGCAGCATCTTCAACAGAATCAGAAAACCCATTAAATAATAGCCAATCTATTATCTCTCTTTTTGTAATGTATTTTTGATTTGAAAAATCTTGTAATTCTTTAATAGTTAAATTAATATTATGTACTTCTTTTATCTTTCTTAATAGTAATTCCATTCTATTATTTGTGTTATATTGAAATTTTTTAATTAAATTTTCAATATTATTATCAAACTCTTTAAAGTAACATAAAATATGAAAAGATTTTTTATATTTTGCATCGAATTCTATACCTTGTATTATTTTTAAATTAGTACTTACTTCCTTCATATCAAACTCTTGAAATTTGTTATGTTCTGTAAAAGCTATATATTTTAGTTGTTTTTCTTCTGCTAATGAAATTATTTGATTTCTATTTAATTTACCATCAGAAATATTTGAATGAATATGCAAATCATATTTCATAATAATTTTCTCCTATTTTTATAATTGTTTTGCTTTATCGTTAATCAACTTTTGATTTAATTCCCATAAAGCATTTTTATTACTATCCCAAGTTAATTTATCAAAAGCTTCTTCGTAAGGCAACCATTCCATTGTCTTATGTTCATGCGAAAGTTTTATTTCTTGGTCTGAAATTTCAACACCATAACAATGTTCGTAAACAAGAAAGACATCATCTCCCCAAGTAAACTTTCCTGTCACATTAACAACTGGCATAGTAGAAATAGATTCTAACTCTACTATTTTAACATTATCTAATCCTGTCTCTTCTTTTACTTCCCTTTTACAAGCTTCTAGATAAGTTTCTCCTTCTTCTACTCCACCAGCAACTCCTTGCCATTGTTCTTTATCACTTCTTTTAAAAATCCCATATAAATAATTACCTTTATCATCTTTTTTATATGGAAAAGCTAAAATTTGATGAGGTTGTCTCATAAAAAATCTACCACCTTTCTTAATTATATAATTTAATTCTACCTCAGGCATTATATAAAGTCAATATAAGAATAACATTATTTATAAACACCAATAAATAAAATTATTAGGAAACTTATAATTATGATATATATGTTTTAGATCAAGTATTACCTTAATAGAATCACTATTATTAAACATTTTCACAATTGTTTCTACATCATAATTTTTATATTTATCATGAGCAACCGCTAAAATCAAAACATCCAATTCAGATAATTGTTCAACAAAGCTATTATTTAAATCACCTACTAAATAATCTGTTATTTCAACTGTATAATTTTCTTTATATAATAATTCCGCTATATTACTAACCTTAGTATTTCTAATGTCATTACTATTTTCTTTATATGAATATCCCATTATTCCAATTTTTATTTTCTTTTTTTTACTAATACAATTTGCATTTATTATCTCTTTCAAAACATTTACTATATATCCACTCATACTATCATTAGTTTTTCTTGCTTCTTTTAACGTATTCATTTCCACACCATTATATGATGCTGAATCAATCAAATAAAATGGATCAACCGCTATACAATGACCTCCTACCAGACCAGGTTTAACATCATAAAAATTCCATTTAGTCTTCGCAACATCTAAAACTTTATATGTATCGATATCTAATGAATTACAAAGTTTTGCTACTTCATTTATAAATGCTATATTTACATCTCTTTGAGAATTTTCTACCATTTTAGAAAGTTCTGCAACCTCTATATTTTCAACCGGTTTTAAATTTATAGAATCTATTAAACTATAAATATCATATACATATTGTAATGTTGTTTTATCATTTGCTGAAACTACTTTAGTAATAGTTTTTAGTGTATGAATATTATCAGTTGGATTAATTCTTTCTGGAGAATAGCCCACATAAAAATCATCATTGTATTTAAGATTACTATACTTTTCTAATAATGGTATACATATATTATTAGTAGTACCAGCCATATAAGAAGACTCGAATATCACTAAACTTCCTTTATTAATATTTTCTCCTATTAATTTACAAGCGGATTTTAAACAAGTTAAATCTGGTTTATTATATTTATCAATTGGTGTTGGTACAGCTACTATAATAGCATTAGATTTACTAATACAATTTTCTTTATTAGTAAAATTTATATTTTTATATTCTTTTTTTGTTTTTAATATGTTTATTTTTTTTAAATCAATATCATAAGAATAAACTTTTTTTACTTTTGAAAATTCATACGCTAATGGTAATCCCACATATCCTGCTCCTACTATGGTAATACAAAAATTTTTATTAGAAACATCTAGTTTCACCGAAATCCCTCCTACAATTTACCTCTATTAATTCTTTCTTTTATTTCCCAAAGTGCATTTCTATTACTATCCCACTTTAATAATTTATTTGCCTCTTCAAATGATACCCATTTATATTCTAAATGTTCACTAGATAATTTAATTTTATCATTTTTTATTTCTGTAGCAAATGCATATTCTTTTACTACATATATATCACCTTCCCAATTAACAGAATCCTTAAAATGATATATTGGTATAGTCGAAATCGAATCTAATCTTACTATTTTACTTTTCTTAATTCCTGTTTCTTCATTAAATTCTCTTAAAGCTGCCTCTAAAGGAGTTTCTTTTCCTTCTCCACCTCCTGCAACACCTTGCCACACTTTCATATCTTCTCTTTTAAATATACAATACTCTATATTTTTTTTATTTTTTCTAAAAGGTAATACCAATACTTGAAATTTAACTCTCATGTTTTTTACTCCTTACTATTTCTTTTATAACCTTTTTTTCATTATTTATAAGCCATTTTAATTGTTTATATCTTTGTTCTGCATATTCTTTTCTATTATTAATATTATTATCATTTTTTCTTAAACAAAATAAATCATTATTCTGAGTGATAATATATTGCTTTATACCATTTCTAATCTCATCATCACTCATATCCATAATTGATAAATATCCTTTTGTAAATTTTTTTATTTTCGCAAAAGTTTTATTAGGATTATCACAATAGCAAAACTTCATCATGCCTCTAAAAAATTCATATGATTGATAAAAATATCCACATTGATCATAATCAATTATTACATATTCATTATTAGATACTAATATATTATCGGGATAAAAATCTCCATGTATTATAGAATATTTTAGCTTTGTATCATCATATTTATATTTTTCTGTATTTTTTTTCTTATAACAAAGTATCTCATATTCAATATCATTTTTATTATAATATTTTAATAGATTTTCTACTTCTTTTTTTGGAAAATCAATTTCTGTTATACAAACTTGCTTTCCAAACTCATCTGGTACTTTTAAATTCAAAAACTCACTATGCAACAATCCTAAAAATTTTCCTGTTTTATAAGTATCAAACTCTCTGTTTTTATGAGCTATAAATTCATATAAAATATAATATCTATTTTTATATAAGAAGTAATTTTTTTTATCAATAGTTTTAATTATTTTAGGTGTTTTTACATTTTTTGTATTATTTTGTATATAATTTATAAAATCAATTCTATCTTGTGAAGTATCAGTCATTTTTTTTAATAAATATTTATTTTTCCCATCTAATATAATCCATTTTTCGCAAGCATACCCTTTATCTATTTTTTTTATTTCTAGTGGACTAATATTATAATTTTTATTTATTTGTTCTAAAATATCTCTATTTATTTTTTTTGTTTCTTCCAATGCTTTAACAAAGGAATTTACAATATACTTATTATCTCTTTTTGTCATATTAAAATGTATAGGAAGATTAATTATTCTTCCTCCTAAGTCATCATCTACATCGCAAAATGGAAATTTATTTTTTATATAAGCGTGCGAATTATATGTTGGTTCGTTAGCAATACAAGTTTCTATATTATATTTATCTTTCATAATCTTTATTAAATTATCTCTATTTTCTCTTGTATAATTTTCTTTTAATACAATAGTATAATATGTATAAATAGAAAACATATTTTTATCAATAAAATCTGGTATTTCTATATCTAAATCTTTTGATTTTAAAAGTTTATTTCTGTATGATGCCACTTTTCTTCTTTTTAAATTAAGAAAATCTAATTTATCTAATTGTGAAATACCTACTGCTGCTTGAACTCTAGACATTCTAAAATTTGTACCCCAACTTTTTTTATTACCAAAACTTCTAATACATTTTATTTTTTCATAAAATTTCTTATTATTAGTAGTAATCATACCACCTTCACCTAAAGTAGAAAAGTTTTTCTTTTGCTGAAAACTAAAAATAGAAATATCACTTAAACTACCTGCTTTATCATCTTTATAACCACTTCCTAAACTTCTAGCAACATCTTCTACAATATATATTTTTTGTTTTGATTTAGAGCATATTTTTTTTATTTTTTTAATATCACAACAATTACCATTCATCTGAGTTATAAAAACAGCTCTAGTCTTAGGTGTGATTTTATTTTTAATATCATTATAATCTATTATTTGAGTTTTAGAATCCACTTGGCAAAAAATTATCTTTTTTGTTTTTCGCATAACAGCTAAGTGTGTACCATAAAAATTGATTGCTGGCATTATAACCTCATCGTTTTCATTTAAATCAAGACACTCTACAGCTAAATCTAATGCCACATTACCAGATGACACTGATAATGCATATTCTCTATTCAAATACTTTTTAAACTTATCTTCAAAAATACTTCTAATATCTTTTTTTTCTTCTTTTTTCCAATTAGATATAGATTTCATTTCTCTTATAACATTAATATAATCTATCAAAGTATAAGAAAAATTTGCCGGTTGAGATACATATTTTCTCATTTTAATCGCTTCACTTTCGGATAATTTTTAATTTTATGTTTAGGTTTAAATACTTCATACACCTCTAAATTTTCATAATTGAAATTATCATTTTGCTTTACTTCTATCATATTATTTATAAAACTTTGTTCTTCATAAACACTATCTATAATATACTCATTTATAATAGGTTTAATGTCTTCACTATTTATTTTATTTTTAATATAGACACCATCATTATTTTTATATAAAATATTTATTTCTTTTAATTTTATATTATTACAAATATCAGAATCTAATACTTTACAAAATTTCTTAATTGGAATATATATTTTTTCATTACAATTATCTGCTTCGTTAGCATTGATTACTTTATTTTGATCTATAAAATTTTTTAATTGATTAAAATGTAAAATATTCTTTTCTCTTAAACCAATAGAAGAAGGAACACCCTTAACAATATAATCACATCCCTTTTCACAAATAAATACTTTATCATTTGATACAAAATTATAATCGTTTTCTATAATATTTTCTATCATATTAAAAGTTTTTCCCATACCCCTATTGCCAATAAACACAATTGCTTCTTCATCTTTAGATATAGCAGAGCCATGTATAAAAATGCCATTATAATTCTCTAAGAGTCTAGTATATAAACTAGTAATTACTCTTTTAAATCCTAAATCAATATCAGTTCCATTTTTAAATGAAATAATATTATTTAGATAAAGAAAATTATCATGAATATTAAAACCTTCTAAACCTTCTACATTATCTAAAATTATAAAATCTTCTTTTATATCACTATCCAATTCATAACAATATAAATATGGTTCCAAATAATAATAAAAAATATTATTTACATTTTCTACATTAGTTTTTATACTAAAATTTACTAGATCATTATCTGTGACTAAAAATTTCTTCATTTGTTCTCTATTTCCTTTTCTATTTCCTTTATACATTCAATAAGATAATCTAATCCTTGTTTTTCATATATATTATAAATAGTTTCTAAAAGTCTATTTGCTCTATTTTTAAATGGATCACATACAGGTGGACATATACTTGGTATTTTTTTGTCTATTTCATAATCTAGCATATTATACCAAATTTCTGAAAACTTGTTATCTATAGCACTTCCGAACGAATATCCATTTTTTTTAGGATGATAATTACATGGATATACTCTTCCATCAGCAGAAACATTTCCAATCAAATAATGTACAAAACATTTTTTGAAATCACGTTTTTTATCTCTATCATCTAATACATTATGTATTTCTACTATCTTAAATTTATCATCACACAATTCATTTTTTATTTTATTAATCTGATCTTTGGCAATTTTTCTTTGATTATCGTTCATATTTAAAAGAGACGCTATATCTGTTTTAAATCTTAAATAATGTACTCCTACTTTTTTTAATTGTTTTGCTAAAATATATAACTCTTCATAATTATATTGATTGATAATATATCCAACATTAATTTCTAAAGAGCTTTTCTTTTTTTGTTTCATTTTATTTAATTTTTCTATAGTAGTAATTATTTCATCAAAAGTTTTAGTTTCTTTATTATTACACTTTAATTTTGAATAAGTCTTGTTATTACCAGCATCAATACTAATTAATAAATATTTTAATTTTAAAAGCGTATCAAACATATCCTCATTAATTAATGTTCCATTTGTAAATATTCCTACTCTTATTCCAGCATCACTTAATTTATCTATAGCATACAAAATAGAATCTTTTGAAACAAAAGGTTCACCTGTTATACCAGAAAAAGATACTCTTTCTACTTTGAATTCATTATCTTCTCCTGTTAAATAGTCTTTTGCTACCTTTTTCATAGATATAATATCATCAACAACTTTTTTCATGTTTTCAACATTTTTTAAATTATTATCAAGTAGTTCTGATACTGAGTCTTTTCTAGATACATAACTTCCTATACACCATTTGCAACTTAAATTACAAATACTAGATGGATGAATTAATATTTCATAAGGTGGTAAAATATTCTTATTAAACACACTAATTATCCTAGAAAATTGATCCTTAACCATTTGTAATTCGTTAAACTCCATAGGTATATCTTTTCTAACAATTTTTTCTAATTCGTTATCTTTTACATTTATCATTTTATATTCCTCCGTTTTTTTTATTGCACTTATAGAACCTGAATTTTTCTTTTAAAATTTATTATAGCATTATCTTTTTATAATAACAACAAAATTTAACTATTTAACATAAAAAACTTCATGAATTATTTTCATAAAGTTATTAATTTATTTTAAAATATTAATCAAATCATTCTTATAAAACACACACAATTCATGTAATGCTCTAGTCATAATTACATATAAGAGTTTCATATCCATTTCATTTTTTTCATTATAGTTAGAACTTGAAGCATCATTTATAATTACTGCGTCAAACTCTAAACCTTTTGCAAGATAACTAACAATAGTACAAACTCCGCCAATATATTCAACATCATTGGAAGAAACATTGTATACATCTCCAAGTAAATAATTTAATCTGTTATTCTCTTCTATAGTTTTTGAAATAACCGCAATGGATTTATATCCTCTATCTTGATACTCTTTTATTTTATCTTTTATTTGAGTTATTAAATTTTCTTCTTTTATATATAACACATTATTGCCATGTCTAATTACTGGATTAGCAACTTTAAGTCCAATAAAACTCAAAATTTTATTAGCTTCATTCATAATTTCTATAGTAGTACGATAACTTTTTAATAAATACATCATTTCAGAACCTTTAAAAACATTTAAAACTTTTTTCCAATTATTAATACTTCTATAACCATAAATTGACTGAGCTAAATCTCCAAAAATACTAAATTTAGAATTTGGCATAATTTTTTTTAATATATAAAAATTAAACTCTCCGAAATCTTGTGCTTCATCTATAACAACGTATTTTAGTTTTTTATAATTTTTATTTTCACACATTTTATATTTCAAATATAGAAGCGCACTTAAATCTTCAAAATCCACTACTCTTTTCTTTAATTTTTTTATAGTTACTTCTTGTTCTTTTTTCATGCTAGTATCCATTTCTAGATATTTGTCTAAATTATTAACAAAATCAGTATATAAAGATAGTATTTTACTACTTGCTTTTGAAAAATATTTTTTTAAACTAGGCATATTATTTCTAGACAATTCTTTTTTTACAAAAGCAAAGTCTTTTATAATTTGTTCTTCTTCATTATGATTGCTGCAATTTTGAAAATTTATATGCATTTCATTTTCAATTTTTGAAATAATGATATTATAATTATCATTTATATATTTTTTTATACGAATTTTCATTTTATCAATAATACTTTCAATATTATAATACCTTGTTTCATTAATATCAGAGTAAATTTTTCTGATAGTATCTAAAGATATTATTTTATATCCCTTTATACAAAAATCCTCGTTTGGTAATAAATTTCTTACAAAATCTTTTATATATTTATTTAAAGCTTTTTTATATAATAAAGAAGTCTTTAATCTGTTAAATTTTCTTTCATACTTTTCTTTAATAATATTATTTATCTTCTCATCATCACTATCAACAATAAATTTCTCATTTAAAACATTTTTAGTAAATTCTTCGAAAGTTAATTGTGATACATTATTAACATCTAAGTCTGGTAACACACTAGAAATATAATTCAAAAGAAATTTATTCGGCCCGATAACCATATATTGTTCTGAATCAATTAAATCTCTGTTATTATATACTAAATATGCTATTCTATGCAAAGCAACTGTTGTTTTACCACTACCAGCAACACCGCTTACTACTAAATTATCATCTATATCTTTTCTAATTATTTCATTTTGTTCCTTTTGAATAGAAGATACTATATTTTTAAGTCTATTATCAGCAGTAACACCTAAATAAGGCTTCAAAATTTCATCATTAGATATAGCGTCAACATCTTGAAACGATAATAACTTTCCATCGTCTATTTCAAATTGTCTTTTTATAAATAATTCTCCTCTTACTTCCCCTTCTGGTGAAATATAAGATGTTAATCCAAGATTGCTATCATAATACATTGAAGCAATAGGAGATCTCCAATCGATAGTAATTAAATTATTATCTTCACCAAATACTCCTACTTTTCCTATATAGTAATTATGAATTTCATCAGCATTTTCCTCTTTAAAATCTATTTTTGCAAAATATGGTTTTTCTTTAACATTTTCCATAACATGAATTTTATTTTCTGTTTGTTGTAACATTTTATCCATAAGTCTTTCATTAAATTTATATGAAGAATGAATCGCATTAAGTCTAATTTTTTCGATTTCCAATATATCTTCATATTGGTTTATAACTTTTTCTAAATGCTTTTTTTCTATTTCTAATTCTTTTTCCATAATATACCTCGAAAATCAATAGTATTTTGCTAATCAATTATAATTAAATAACTAGAAAAATAATCACTACTACATAACAACTTGTCAATATAATTAAATAGATTTTTATTTTATAATAGTTGCGATTACAACTATGATTGCTAGGGCTATTCTATACCACATAAATATTTGAAAATCGTTTTTCTTTAAATATTTAAGTAAGAACTTAATACAAATAAGTCCAGTTATAAATGATATTAATATACCAAGTATAAAAGTAGATGCATTAGCAGCAATTAAAACCCAAGTTTCTTTTTTTATAAGTTTCAAAACTACAGCGCCAGCAACTACTGGAGCAGATAAGAAAAACGAAAATTTAGCAGCACTTTCTCTATCTATTTTTAATCCTCTAGCAGCAGCAATAGTTGTACCACTTCTAGAAAATCCAGGAATAAGTGCAAAAACTTGACTACATCCAATAAGTATTGCTTCTTTTAAAGTTATATCTTTAACACCCTTTTTTTGTTTACAATTCTTATCAACTACATATATAATTATACCCATTATAGCAAGAGCACCAGCAATTAAAATGTAATTACTTCTTAAAGCATTTTCAATTGTTTCTTCAAATAACACACCAACAATTGCGGCAGGTATAGTTGCAGCTACTAAATACCACAAAAGTCTTCCATTGCTATCTTTTGTACCTTTAGTAAATCCATTAACTATCATACTTATAAAATCTTTATAGAAAAATACAAGTATAGCAAGTAAAGTTCCTAAATGAAGTGCAATATCAAATGTTAAATCTAAATTTTTAGGCATTGATGCTCCTATTCCAAATAAATCTCTAAATATAATTAAATGAGCACTTGATGATATTGGAAGAAACTCCGCAATACCTTGTACTACTCCTAATATAAATGTATTAATAAAATCCATACTACTCATCTCCTAACTTATAGCCAACTCCTAGTCCAAGAACTAAGAAGACTATTCCAATAATTATTTGTATTACATTAAAATCAATATGAGCAACTTCATGCATTACAGAAACTGGAATCGCTATAACACTTGCAATAATAAATCCTAACACCCCGAAATATGTTTTATGTTCAAACTTTTCAAGTAAATATTCAATTATTTTAGCAACTACTACAATTCCTACCAACACACCTATTCCAAATACTAAAGCAATTACTAAATTAGAAAATATATTTTTAAAGTGTGTTAAATCTTTTATAACTTTTACAACTGGAAAATAATATCCTAAAAGCATAAGTACTAAAGAACCACTAACTCCAGGTATAATCATAGTAGCAGCAGCAACTACTCCAACAAGAAAAAGTATTAAATATCCAACTACTGATAAATTACTTAAACTAGCATTACCTAAACCACTTCCAAATATTTCTTCTGAAAATGCAAGTACCATTACAAGTAAAAATGTACATAATGCTATTACATAACTAGATACCTGTTTTATTTCTTTTGTTCCTTTAACTTTACCTAAAAGCATAGGAATACCACCTATAACAAGTCCCATAAAAAATAGTGTTGTTGGTATCGGAAAATTCTTAAAACTAGAGTCTATCACATTACTCATAGTAAGTATAGAAAGTCCCATACCAATAAATACTGGAAGTAAAAATTTTATATTTTCTTTTAACTTACCAAAGAAATGACTAATAGCACCAATAAATTCTTCATAAATACCAAGGGTAAGAGCAAGTGTTCCTCCACTTACTCCCGGTATAATATTGGCAATACCCATAATAAATCCTTTTATAATTAATATAATATTTTTTTTCATAAATCACACCTCTAACTTTCAAATAATTCCATCAAGACTGGTACAACATGCTTTTTACGAGATACACAACCAGGAAGGAAATGTCCTTCTTCTAAGTTTTCTATATCATATATAGCTTCTAATCCATCACGAGCTTTACTATTAAATAACATATAAGAACCATTATTTATAATATCTGTAAAATAAAGTGCCACAAG
Organism: uncultured Bacilli bacterium; assembly: GCA_947627145.1. Next base: position 1,839 of record CANQUW010000002.1, on the reverse strand, counting down.
TTCATAGTTATTTGCAGTACATACTTCATCTAATACTTTAACATATTCATCTATTTCTTTTTCTATTTCACTAAAATCCATAGTAAAAAATTGTCCTACAGCAAATGTCTTATCATTAACAGTATATACTTTAAAATCATTATAAAGTACTTTTTCTTTAGTCATTCCTTCTAAAGAAGTACCTGCTTTAAGCATTTTCATACCATATTCATTATAATCTACTCCTGCAATTTCTGCAAGTTCAGACACCGCAACTCTATCTCTACTAGTAGCAGTAGGACTTTTAAGTATAAGTGTATCAGATAATATCCCAGAAAGCATAATACCCGCAATATCTTTAGGTATATTAATTCTTTTATCTTTATAAAAACTATATATTATTGTATTAGTACTACCAACCGCAACATTTCTAAAATTAACTGGTACTCTTGTAGTAATATTACCTAAATTATGATGATCTACTATTTCAAGTATCTCAGCTTCATCAATTCCCTCAGCACTTTGCATTGGTTCATTATGATCTACAAGTATAACTTGTTTAGGTTTCTTTTCACTTAAATCAGTAAATTTTAAAAGTCCAAGACACTTATTATCTTTATTTACAACTGGATAGTTTGTATGTCTAAGTCTATGATTAATCTCAACTATATCATCTACATAATCTGTATCTTCAAATTTAATAGGGTCATATAGTTTAATTGTTGTATAAATGTAATTAGCAAGACTAATTAACTTTGATATATGATATGTATCATAATTTGATCTAATTATATTAACTTTATTACGACGTGCAGCATCTAAATGTTTTTCTTTTATTTCTCCATCTCCTGAAATAATCAAAAGTTTTATTTTAGACTCAATAGCATATTCAATAACACTATGTCTATCTCCTACTATAAGTGCTATATCAGGATTTAATTTAACATTTTTCATAAAAGTTGTACTACGATATGCCGCAATTAAAATTTCTGCTTCAATATTACTATCAAATCTAAGCACTTCTTCTGCTTTTAAAACTTTTAATAGATTACTGTAAGATGTATTAAGATATCCTACTTCATCTGTAATAAAACTATGTGATAAATCTTTAATAGTAACAAGTCCTAAAAACTTAGCATCACTTTGTACAACAGGAAGTCCAGTAAGTCCTTCTTTAATCATCATCTGATATCCATTAAATATAGAATCTGTATCTTTAACCATAAAACCTTTATGGTATGCTATATCTTTAAGTTGAAGTTTAACATCGTTTAAATATGCTGGTCTTGGTAATTTAAAATAATCAAGAGCAAATTTAGTTTCTTTATTTAAATCTCCTAAACTACGTGCTTCACATACTTCTCCTAATTGATTTTTTAAATACGCCATAGAAATAGCAGCCGAAATTGAATCTGTATCAGGTTTTCTATGTCCAAATACATATATTTTTCTCATACTAACATAACCTCTCTTTTAAAAAATTATATCATAAAAAAACTTCAAAAAAAAGCATCTTTATAAGATACTTTACTATTCAATTATTATTATATTATTTTAAATAGATATACTTTTTATCTTTTCTGTACTTAATCCAGTATATAATTTTATCTTATCAATAGACTCATTACATTGTTTCATCTTTTTTGCTGTCGCTATTTTTTCTTTATCTTCTCCACGTGCTTCTGCATCATATGCCATTTGTTTATACATATTTTCTGTTGCTTCTATTGATGCATCTCTAAATCTTTTATAATCATCCGCTGTCATACCTTTTGCCTCCTTTCTATATTCTTTAAATAATTTATTCTCTTCAAGTAATATATCTAAATCTTTAGAATTATCTACTAATGTTACAAGTAA
>CANQUW010000001.1 GCA_947627145.1 uncultured Bacilli bacterium | reverse complement strand
TTTATAAAATAAGGGGAAAACTATATATTTAAACTTAGGAGTATGTGATTTTAAACTCCCCCCTGAAGGAGCCAATTTGGCTCCGCTTTTGTTTATTTATAAGAATTTACAGAGGTTTGTTTTTGTTATCAACTACCTTTTCAACTACCAAAAATAAATTTTAGGTGGCATTTAGGTGGCAAAAATGAGGTGATATTTTGAATAATAATTTACAGTATTTATTTGATACTTCGGAAGTTGATGAATTTGAACAAATAGTAAGTTTATAAAAACATTCCAGTTATATGGAATTTTTTTGTTATAGTTTTATAAAATTAAGAAAAAATTAATAGGAAATTTAATAGGAAATTTAATAGGAAATTTGCTAGGAAAATATACAAAAATATAGTATAATTAAATTAACAAATATTGGAGGTGTAATAATGATAAACAATATAGTTGAAGATGTTAGAAATGAATTTAAGATCAAACTCACTGATAATTTAGAAGAAACAGTTATTAGCTTTTTAAATAGTAAAGATGGTGGTAATATCTATATAGGAGTTGATGATAAAGGAAAAATAGTTGGACTTAAAAACAATTTGGATTTACTACAAAGAAAAATAAAAGACTTAATAATTTCTAATATAGAACCATCAGCTTTAGGATTGTTTGATATTGAAATTTTAGAAGAAAAAAAGAAAAAATACATCCACATAACAATTGCTAGAGGAACTGAAAGACCATATCATATTAAAGGTATGGGAATGACAACTGATAGTTGTTTCATTAGAGTTGGTAGTTCAAATGAAAAAATGACAACTACATTAATAAACGAAATGTTTCGTTCTAGAACAAAAGAATCTTTAAAAAATATTGTATCTCCAAAGCAAGATTTAACTTTCCAACAATTAAAAATGTATTATATGGAAAAAGGATTTGATATTGGTGATAATTTTGAAAGACAATTAGACTTTTATACAAAGGACAATAAATTTAATTATATTGCTTATCTTTTTGCAGATAATAATAGAATTTCTATAAAAGTTGCAAAATATGTTGGTGATGATGTAGATGAAATAGAGGAATTTTATGAATTTGGTGAGTGTTCACTAATAACAGCAACTTATAGAGTTTTAGAAAAATTTAGAACAGAAAATAAAATATATGCTAAAATAACTTATCCAGAAAGAAAAGAAAAGTCTATGTATGATTATAATGCAGTTAGAGAAGCGATTGTAAATGCACTTGTGCATAATGATTGGTCAACTGAATATCCTCCTAAATTTGAATTTTTTAATAATAGATTAGAAATATCTTCTTTTGGAGGTATTCAAAATGAATTTACTGAAGAAGAATTTTTAAAAGGATATTCTGCACCTAAAAATCCAGAACTTATGAGAGTATTTAAAGATCTAGAATTAGTTGAGCATTTAGGCACAGGTATCAGAAAAATACTTAAAAAATATGATAAAAGTATTTATAAATTTTATCCACATTTTATAATAGTAAGTATTAAATATAACGAAAATGATTTTGAATATAATATTCAAAGCGAAAAAACAAAAGTAGATTATTCAAATTTTAGTTTAAATAAGATACAAGAAAATATAATTAAATTAATTTTAGATAAACCTAATATAACCCAAGCAGAAATATCTACATTTTTAAACTTAACACCTAGAATGGTTAGATATTATTTTAGCGAATTAGTCCATAATGGATATGTTGAAAGAATAGGCTCAAAGAAAAAAGGTAAATGGGTTGTTATAAATAAAGAAAGTGAAGAAAATGATAGTTCTAAAACAAAAAAAGAAAGCTAGAGAGTTTGCTAAACACTGGTAATAAAATAAATTTTAGTTGGCATTTAGGTTCCAAAAAAAGTAAAGAAATAATATCAAACAAGATTATATGAAAATATTATTTTGTGGCATAATATTAATGCCATAAACAGAACTTTTTAGGAGGCGAATATGGAAGCAAAAGAAATAAAAAAAGCATTAATAGAACAAAGGCAAATAAATCTATCAGGAAACCTATATCATAAAACTCAATTAGAGTTTGCTTATAATAGTAATCGTATTGAGGGCTCTACTATAACTTTTGATGAAACTGCAAGTATTTATGATACAGGAACTATTTTGACTGATGAAAATAAAGTTATAGTTTTAAAAGACGCGACAGAAACTAAAAATCATTTTACCTTGTTTAAATATATGCTAGATACAATTGAAGATAAATTATCAGTTGATATGATTAAAAAATTTCATTTTATATTAAAAGATGGAACTCTAACAGAAAGTGAAAAAGAATGGTTTAATGTTGGAGAATATAAACAAAAAAAGAACTTTGTAGGTAATATTACTACCTCACTTCCTAAAGATGTTCCAAATGATACGAAAAATTTATTAGAATGGTATGATAGTATTTCAAACAAAACAATTGAAGATATAATAGAATTTCATGTTAGATTTGAGCGTATTCATCCATTTCAAGATGGAAACGGACGCATAGGTCGTATGATTATGTTTAGAGAATGTTTATATAATGATCTTATACCTTTCTATATCGAAGATAGAAATAAAGATTTTTATATTAGAGGTATTAAAGAATATCAAAACAATAATGAAAAAGGTTATCTAATTGACACTTGTCTAAATAGTCAGGATAATTATGAAAAAATGGCTAAATACTTTTTAGAAGATAATTAATAAATATTTTCAATATAAAAACTAAAAATACCATCAACTCAAATACTAACATATAAATTTAATGGAAGAAGTACAAAGAATGAAGAAGTTTAATGAATTTTGTGAAAAATATGAAGCATCAATATGGCAATTAGTTGCATCAATTTGTTTTTTTCTATATTGGCTTTTAGGTACAGAAAAAGATGCTTTATTTGGAGCAGGAGTTTTTTGGTTAGCTCTAGCAATCTTTGGTTTTATACAAAAAAATTAAAAAACAAATAAAAACATAAGAGATTCCACATGGAGTCTTTTTATTGTAAATAAAAATATGATATAATAAACTTAATTAAATAGAATTAGTAATAATATGAAAGGACAATAATTATGAAAGAAAGAGATATTAATATAAAAATAGAAGATTATATTTTAAATTGTAGAGCGGTAGCAATTATAATTAATGATAACAAAATATTATTTCAAAAAAAGCAAAATGATAAATTTTGGGCTTTACCTGGAGGTAAGATAAGAGTAGGAGAGACTACTAGCGAGACTTTAGATAGAGAGTTAAAAGAAGAATTAGCTTTAAAAAAATTTAAAATAGATAATGTATCAACGGTTTCAGAATGCTTTTTCACTTTTGGAAAAGATAAATATCATCAATTTATTTTTGGACATAAAGTTTATGTTGACGAAAATGAATGGATTATGAAAAAGGAAAAATTTGATGGTATAGAAAAAAATACTGATTTAATATTTGAATGGTTTGATTTAAATAACTTAAAAGATAAACCTATAAAACCAGATTTTTTAATAAATCAATTGCAACAAATAAACATTAAAGAGTTACAATATATTACATATAAAGAATAGATTAGAAAAATAGAATAGTGGTTTATTTTTTACTATTAAAAATATTTTAAAATATGATATTATTATATTATAAAGGAAGTAGTAATTATGAACAATTTTAAAAGAAGAATGACAAGTAAATATAAAGAAAGTAAAAAAAATTCAATTATAGTATATTTAGTTCTAAGATTTTTAGTAATAATAAGTATAATAATACAATTATTTAGTGGTAATTTTTTTAATGCTATACTGTGTACTCTTGCGCTTATCTTATTTACCTTACCAACAGTTTTAGCAAATAAATTAAAAATTACTTTACCAAGTCTATTAGAAAGTATGGTATATATTTTTATATATGCCTCAGCAATATTAGGTGGAATAAATAATTTTTATAAAATAATACCTATATGGGATACTATACTACATACATTAAATGGTTTCTTATGTGCATCCATTGGTTTTTCCTTAATAGATATTTTAAATACAAACGATAACAATATAAATCTATCTCCTTTATATGTTTCGTTTGTTGCCTTTTGTTTTTCTATGACAATAGGAGTATTATGGGAATTCTGTGAGTTCACTGTAGATTCGGTTTTAAAAATAGATACCCAAAGAGATAGAATAGTAGAAAACGTTTATTCAGTAGATTTAAATAAAGAAAACACTCTAGTAAAAGTAAAAGATATTGAAAAAACAGAAATATATTCTAAAGATGGAAATAAAACTACAATTAAAGGTTATTTAGATGTTGGATTATATGATACAATAAAAGACTTATTTGTAAATTTAATAGGTGCAGCTTTCTTTAGTGTAATAGGATACCTCTATATCAAAAATAGAGATAAATATAAATTTGTAGAGCGTTTAATCCCAAGAAAAAATTAAAACTAAAAAAAGGAAAAATATTATAATATTTTAATTTACATATACACTTAAAACAAAAATTGACAATTAATTTAAAAAATGAGAGAATCAAAGTAACTAAAGAAAGGAGGTATTGTAGTGGAAAACGTAGATTTTACAGGATTAACAAAAAGTGAGGCTGCTATGGCTGGAGGAATTGCTGGATCAATCATAACAGTTACATTCATCATAGCTTTAGTGATTTACATACTTGAAATAATTGGTATGTGGAAAATGTTTACTAAGGCAGGTGTAGCTGGATGGAAATCAATCATACCTATTTATAACGTAATAGTACTTTTCCAAATTAGTGGTGAGAGTCCTTGGTTAATATTATTAGCTCTAGTACCAATTGCTAATCTTTATCCAGCTATTCATCAACCATATATGCTTGCAAAATCATTTGGTAAAGGATTAGGTTGTACTCTAGCACTTATTTTCTTCCCTGGATTTACTCATATATATTTAGGACTAGGATCAGCTGAGTACATCGGTCCAGCAGGAGAAAAAGCATAAGACAAAGTGGGAAGAAATTCCTACTTTTTAATGTTTACTAAACCGGAAATCAATTGACAAAACTAATTGGATTAGTTATAATATATACATGATTAGTGAAAGGTTGTGTATTAGTTTTTAGATTAACCTGTATACTAATATGAATATCAAAAGGAAGGAGTATGTAGTATGGATAAGTTCAATCAATGGTGTGAAAAATATTATGCAGTATTATGGATTTTATGTGCATCAGTTTGGTTTTTTGTAGAATATTTTTTCAATACTAAATCTAGTTCTCTTTTATGGGATGGAATCATCTGGATAGCTTTTGCAATTGAAGAATATATAAGAATAAGCATGAAAAAGAAATAAAAATATAAGGCAAATAATAAAAAAACTTGCTTTATATGAAATTAAGGAGTGATAAAAATGGTAGAAGGTTTTAGAGATTTACTTTCATCATCTTATGGTGTAAGTTTAAGTAATGTGTCTGACACAGTAATTATATTAATGGGAGTAGTTTTATGTTTAATTGCTATAGTATCTGTTTTTGCATTAATTGTACAAATATATTTAGCAATTAAATATCACAAATATAATAAAAAACAAAACAGTATAAAAATGACAGGAGAAGAAGTTGCAAGAAAAATACTTGATGATAACGATTTAAAAAATATTAAAGTAAAATCAAGTGGTTCAATTATTTTTGGTAACAGTTATAGTCATTATTTTAAAAAAGTTAGATTAAGAAGATTAACTTGGAAAAAAGATTCTGTAGCATCTCTTGCTATGGCATCACAAAAATCATCTCTTGCTATACTTGATAAAGAAAATGATCCTGATATGCAAACAAGAATTAAATTAACACCAATTATCTATTTTGGACCACTATGTTTTATACCACTTATTATAATAGGTATAATTTTAGACTTTATAGTTTTAAAAGGTAATGGAATGACATGGACTATTACTGCTACAGTATTTGGACTTGTACTTTATTTAGTAGCTTTCATCATGTCATTAAAAGTATTAAAAACAGAAATTAAAGCTCAAAATAAAGCTTATGAAATATTAAAAGAAAATAAAATGGCAACACCAGAAGAATTAGATATGTTAAAGAAATTATTTAAATTATATAACATAGAATATGTAAATAATATGGTAATCGCATTATTAGAACTTATATATAGAGTTCTAGAAATCATCGCAGCAGTACAACAAAATAGTAATAACTAAAAAAGAAAAAGAAGAGAAATTGATATTTAGTAATAATACAATTTCTCTTATAATGTTTTTTATAAAAAATAATTAAAAACATGTTAGAGTTAAAAAACATTCACAAAAGTTATAAAGTATGAATAAAAAAACAAAGGAGGTATTGCATTGAAAAAACAAATTAGTGATGATGATATTATACAAACAGCAGCAATACTTTCTAATGAAGTAGGACTTGATAATTTATCTTTAAAAATAATTGCTAAAGAATTAAATATTAAGTCCCCATCTTTATATAATCATTTTTCTAGTTTAGAAGATATTAGAAAAAAACTAATGATTTATGGATGGAAGAATGTAGAAAGTAAAATGATAAAGTCAACTGTTGACGTAAGTGGATACCAAGCATTAAAAAATATGTGTTATGAATTTTATGATTACGCAATAAACAATAAAGGTGTATTTTCAGCGATGCTTTGGTATAACATGTATGATGATAATGAAAATTTTGATGCTACTAAAAAATTACATGAAATCATTTATAAAGAAATAGAATCTTTAAATATTAGTGAAGAAAATACAAAGCATGCTATTAGACTAATGAGAAGTTTTTTAGAAGGTTTTGCTTTACTAGTAAATAACAATGCTTTTGGAGATTCATTATCAATAAAAGATAGTTTCAATATATCTATAGAAATACTTATGGATAGTATAAAAGCACTAGAAAATAAAAGATGAGTAATTACCCATCTTTTTTTGATGATAACAAAAACTTATTTGTAACATACCACTATTTAATGATATAATATTATCATATTAATAGTATTAGGAGTAATTATGAAAAAGTTTATGTATAATGATAAAGTAATTATTATTTTATTAGCAACTTTTCTTGCGGTATCTTATTTAATAATTAAATCAGGATATGAAAATTATGTAGCCAAAAAATATACTGGAAAAAATATAAATGATTTACCATTGTCATCTATTTTTGATACATCTGATAATAATTATATTAGTTTGGGAGATTTTAAAAATGGAGTAACATATATAGGTGATTGCCAAGCAGGAAGTTCACAATATCCTTCAAAATCAATAGGATTTTATATAGACAAAACAGGAAAAATTATAACAGATAGATTAAAAATGGTTAATTATTCAAATGTTTCAGAAGATTTAATTGCAGTTACTAATAGAAAGTTTCAAGTAGGATATATGAATAGTGATGGAAAAATGATATTAGATTATAAATATAAAGTACATAATGATGGCTGTGGAGGTTTTCATGAATATGATTTTAAAGAAGGAATGGCAGTAGTTTATAAAGAGGATAAATGGGGAGTATATGATAAATGGGGGTATATAAATAAAAAAGGGGAGCTTGTTATTGATTACATTTATGATGCGGCTTTACATTTTAGTGAAGGTCTAGCAGCTGTTATAAAAAATGGATCTTGGGGGTTTATTGATAAAAAAGGAAATGTTGTTATTGATTTTCAGTACAAATGGGCATCTAGTTTCAGTGAAGGCCTTGCGGTTGTTGAAAATTATGATGGTAAACAAGGATATATAGATAAGAAAGGAAATCTTGTTATAGATTGTGTTTACGAAGATGCAGAAAACTTTAGTGAAGGTCTAGCAGCAGTTAATCAGTTTGATGAAAATGGTAAATACCGTGGTTATGGTTATATAGATAAGAGTGGGAATTTAGTTTTAGATTATCAATATGATAGTCGAAATAGTTTTAAAGAAGGCCTTGCCGCAGTACAAAAAAATGGTAAATATGGATATATTGATAAAAATGGAAATGTAGTAATTAATTATCAATATTCTGAAGCGAATAATTTTAATGAAGGTCTCGCTGTCGTTTGTGCAAGTTGGAAAAATTGTGGTTATATAGACAGAAATGGAAATACATTAACGGGATATGTTTATAATGAGGCAAACCCTTTTTCAGAAGGATTAGGTGCAGTAAGATATAAAAACGGTGATTTAGCATATATTGATAAAACAGGAAATAAAGTTATTGATTTATCTCTTAATAAATAATAAAATAATTAAAGAGAAAGAAGTGATGATAGTATGAATAGAGATTATGTATATTATGAATTTACAAATAGTCTTTGTAATGAATGTGAAAAGGTAATACCAGCCAAAATAATTTTTAAAGATGAAAAAGTTTATATTTTAAAAAATTGTCCTAAACACGGAGAACAGTTAGAACTTTTAGAAGATGATATAGAATATTATAAAAATAAAAGAAAATACGATAAACCAGGAACAAGTAGTAAAACACAAACTGAAATAAAAAATGGTTGTCCATATGACTGTGGACTTTGTCCAAATCATGATCAACATAGTTGTATTGGACTAATAGAAATTACTAATAAATGTAATATGTGTTGTAATACTTGTTATGCCAGTAGTGGTAAAGGTCAAGATTTAGATATAAAAACAATTAAGAAAATGATTGACTTTGCCGCAGATGCTGAGGGTGGAAAAGGAGAAGTATTACAAATTAGTGGTGGGGAACCGACTCTTCACAAAGACGTAATAGAAGTTATAAAACTTGCACGAGAAAAATTCCAATATGTAATGTTAAACACAAATGGTATTAGACTTGCAGAAGATGAAGATTTCGTAAAAAAATTAAGTAAGTTCAAAGGCGGTTTTGAAATATATTTACAATTTGATTCTTTTGATGATAAAACTTATAATGAAATTAGAGGAAGAAACTTAAAAGAAATAAAAGAAAAAGCTATAGAAAATTTAAATAAATATAATATTCCAGTAACTTTAGTAATGACTGTTGAAAGAGATTTAAATGATAGCGAAATTGGAAAGGTTATTTCTTATGGATTAGATACTAAAAATGTAAGAGGAGTAAATATTCAACCAGTAGCATTCTTTGGAAGACAAACAAAAGATATAGATAGAAAAAATAGAGTAACACTAACAAATGTTATAAAATTAATAGAAAAACAAACAAAGAAGATGCTAGTAAAAGAAGACTTTGTTCCACTTCCATGTAATGTAGAAAGAGTGTCATTAACATATCTTTATAAAACAAAAGATGGTTTCATCCCAATTACAAGAGCAAACAATATTAAAAAATATTTACCATATATCAATAATACTTTTACCTTTAAAATAGAAGATGCTCTAACTAATGGTAAAGATATAATATTTGGATGTTGTTGTAATCCACTTCACTTCTTAAAAGACTTCAAAAAATTTGTACCTAAAGATTTTATGAGTTGGGATATAGAAAAAAGAAGTGAATATGTTAGTAATAATACTTTTAGAATTACAATTTCATCATTTATAGATAAATATAATTTTGATATGAAATCTATGCAAAAAGAATGTGTTCATATAATTACTGAAGATTTAAAAAGAATTCCATTTTCTTCATACAATATGATTTATAGAGATAGGTATAAAAAATGAAAGATTTATTTCAAATGTCAATAGAAAAACTAGGGCTTGAAATGACAATTATTAATTTAATTGTTGCAACTGGTATAACACTTATATACATGAGAGTCTTTATAAATTTTAGAGATGCTAAAAAACAAGAAGAACAAAAGAAAAAAGAAGTAAAGTCAATTGTAGAAACAGCCAGTATGTCAGCATTCTTTCTAGTATGTGCAATAGTTACATTATTTAAAATAGGAACTTTTAATTTTCATAATACTATTTTAAATATATTTGCCTTATTAATATATATAATAGGAATAACATTTAATCTTTTAGGTAGATTTTATCTAGGACATAACTGGGGAAACAACGTAGTTATTTATAAAGATCATACTCTAATAACTAAAGGAGTTTATAGTATCGTAAGACATCCTTTATATGCATCAATTATTTGGATGATTTATGCAGTAGGTATTCTGTATCAAAATTATTTAGTAATTATATTAAATACAATTATATTTATTCCATTTATGACTTATAGAGCACGTCAAGAAGAAAAAGAATTAATACTAGTATTTAAAGATTATAAAGATTATCAAAATAAAGTAGGAATGTTTTTTCCAAAATTAATAAAAAGAAAGTAGGAAAGTAGTTATGAATAATATAAGAATGGCAACTGTACCAAAAAAAGCCTTTGCATTTTGTAGATGGACAATTTGTATTTTGTTTTGGATAACTTCAATATTATGTTTCTTTGGAATCAAATGGTTTATATTTATTCCACTTATCATAATGTTTTCATCAGGAGTACTAACTGTAAAACGTGCACCATTAATAGTTTTATATAATGTTTTATTTAATAGAGATAAAACTGCAGAAACTGATATATTAAATGTTAATAGTATTAGATTCTCTCATTTTGTAGGATCTACATTTTGTGTAATCGCCATTTTATTTCTATATGTATTTAAAATAGATATAGTAGGATACATATTTATTGGGATTTTAACTTTCCTACAAACAATTGCTGCTTTTGGATATTGTTCTGCTCAAAAATTATATGAATGTCTAGTCTTAGGTAAGAATTGTTGTAACTTAGGTAAAAGAATAAGAGGAGGACAATGTAATGTTAGATAATCATTACGTTCCAAAAGGTTATGGTATAATTACTAATTTTACTTTTGGAAATTTAAAGATTTCTACATATTCATTTTTTGTATTATTAGGTTTATTAGTAGGAATAGCATGGTTCTACATCTCTATTACTCGCAATAAAAAAATAAAAAGTGGATATTCTTATTTAATTGTTATGTCTGCACTTATCGGTGGATTAATAGGATCTAAAGTTTTAGTGTTTTTTGAAAACTTTAGTATCTTAATAAAACATCCTGAATATTTTAAATATTTTATTTTTACTGGCAAATCCATTGTAGGTGGACTTGTTGGTGGATATATAGGAATTAGAGTAATTAAAAAAATAAAAAAGATAGAAGACTTTCATTGTGGTAATGACATCGCCCCAGCAGTTGCTCTTGGAATGGCTATAGGAAGAATTGGATGTTTTCTAACAGGATGTTGTTATGGTATAGAAACTAATTTGCCAATTGGTATTGATTTTGGAGATGGAGTAAATAGAATACCAACTCAATTAATTGAAAGTGCTTTTTGCCTTATCTTATTTATATATTTTTTATATAAACAAAGACATGATAAAAACTTAATATCAGGAATCTTATTTAAACAATTAGTTTTATATTATTTTACTTTTAGATTCCTAATTGAATTCATAAGAGATACAAATAAAAATATTTTGTTTTTAAGTATATATCAAGTAATATGTTTAATGGGAATAATATTTATGTATATTCAAATGAAAAGGAGTAATAAATATGAAAGATGATAATGAAAAAAATTTAGATTATGATGAGAGAATTCGTTTTCATAATGAAATTATTAATAGTACTAACGGTTCAGTTTACAAAAATAATAATTCAATTAATGTAGTAAATGATAAAAACAAAAAAAGAGAAGAAAATAAAATAAGTAATACTTCTGATAAAGAAGATATAAAAAAAGAATTAAATAATAAAAATACTAGTATCAATAATAATATAAATAATAGTACTAACAATTATAATACTAATGATGAAAATTTTCAAAAAGTACATGTTAAAGTTATTGCGACACTTATTTGTTTTATTATATTTCTTGTAATATTTCAAAACATAATTTTATTTCTAATTTCAATGCTTTTTGTTATACTGCTAGGAGAGAATTTTTTCAAAGTTGCAGGTAAAGTCTTTCTCTTTGCTATAGTAGTGATAGCAATTGTTTTTGGGTTATGCTTTTTATTATTAATCTGATTTATAACAAATAATCAATTTAATTTTATATACTTTTTACAAATAGCATTCTCAATCATATCGATACCAAAAATATCGATATTTTTTAAATTATCTAATTTTACATATCTTATTTCATAATAATTATCATCACTCATTCTGTCTTTCTCTTCGCCACTAAGTTTTAAATCTCCATCTATTATTTCTACGTGAAAATAATTATCTATTGTTTTATCTCTTTCTTCCTTACCTAAATAACCAAGTATTCGTATATTAACATTAAGTTCTTCTTTAATTTCACGAATAATATTTTCTCCTAAGTTTTCACCATCTTCAAGACCACCACCAGGAATAGTATAATATTCTTTAAAAGTACCATCTTCTTTTCTCTTTCTTCTAAAAATAGTAAGAATAGAATCATCTTTTATTATAATACCTCTAGAACTAACTCTTTTTTTCATATTCTTTTCTCCTTTATTTATATATAATATTATCACATATATTTTACTTTGTAAAAACAAAAATTAATCTTACAAAATTGTAAGATTAAAACTAATATTTTAATGATATAATAAAAATAAGTAGGTGTTGTTATGGAAAAAATAATGATAATAGAAGACGATATAACAACTTGTAATGAATTAAAAGAACTTTTAGAAAATAATTCTTATAAAGTTTTTATCTTGCAAGATTTTAAAAATGCTTTAGAAGAAATAAATAAAATATCTCCAGACTTAATACTTTTAGATATAAATATTCCATATACGAGTGGAGAATTAATTTTACAAAATTTAAGAAAAGAAAAAGATACTGCAGTCATCATGGTTACAAGTAAATCATCAACAACAGATGAAGCACTATCTATCTCTTTAGGCGCAGATGACTATATAACAAAGCCGTATAATCCCAACATTTTACTTTTAAGAATAGGAGCAGTCTTAAAAAGAATAAATAATAAAAGTAATATTTTATATTATAAAGATTTAAAAATAAATACAAGTAAAGGTGTAATTAAAAAAGGAGATAAAGAGATTATTCTAACTAAAAATGAAATGATTATTTTTTGTAATCTACTATCACACAAAAATAAAATAGTAACTAGAGATGAGTTAATGACGGAACTTTGGGATAATGATGAATTTATAAATGATAATGCTCTAACAGTAAATATAAGTAGACTTAGAAAAAAACTAAAAGAAGTAGGATATGAAGATATTATTGATACAAGAAAAGGACAGGGCTATATTTTGTTATGAAGCTAAAATATTATATAAAAGATAAAATTTATTCTATTATCATTTCGAGTTTTACATATATAATTATAATCCTACTTTTACTAGCATTTAAAACAGATAAATCTTTAATAATTGCTATTACTATAATTTTATTTATAACTTATATTATTATTTTTATAATAGATTATCTAAGAAAGAAAAATTTTTATACTAATTTACTTTCAAATATAGAAAAATTAGATAAAGCTTATTTAGTTTTAGAAACATTAAACAACCCAGAGTTTTATGAAGGCAAAATTTTATATCAAGCCTTATATGAAATAAATAAATCTATGAGTGAATATGTAAATATAAAAGAAGAAAAATTAAAAGACTTTAAAGAATATATTGAAATGTGGATTCATGAGGTTAAAGTACCACTTTCAAGTTTAGTTTTAACTTTTGCAAATAATAAAAAAGATATTGATATTAAAGTAAGAAAAGAATTAAAAATATTAGAGAACTATCTAGAGCAAGTACTTTACTATGTTAGAAGTGAAAACGCAGAAGTAGATTATTATATTAAAGAAGTAGATTTATCTAAAATAATAAAAAATGTAGGAATACATAATATGGATGATTTATTAATGAATAATATAGAGTTTTCCACATCAAATATAAATTATAAAGTATATACAGATTCTAAATGGTTAGAGTTTATTATAAATCAAATTATAAATAATAGTATTAAATATAAAAAAGATAAAGATTCTTATATAAAAATTTATATAAAAGATTATAAAGATAAAACTGTTTTAATAATAGAAGATAATGGAATAGGTATACCTAAAACTGATATAAAATATGTATTTAATAAAACTTTTACAGGTAGTAATGGAAGAGATAAAAATAAATCAACTGGTATGGGATTATATATTGCTAAGAAATTATGTAAAAAACTAGGACATAAAATAGAAATAGAATCTATAAAAAATAAATATACAAAAGTATATATAACATTTGCTAAAAATAAGTATTATGATGTTTTAAAATAATATTACAAAATTGTAATGTTTATTAATGTTAAAGAAACGACTAAATAAATATTTTATGATTTAATTAGTACTGAAAGGAGAAATATTATGGAAAATATTTTAAAAGTTGAACGTATAGAAAAATATTATGGTAGTCGTTCATCTTTAACAAAAGCAATTGACAATTTATCTTTTGAAGTTGAAAAAGGAGAATTTGTCTGTTTTATGGGTGCATCTGGTTCAGGTAAAACTACACTTTTAAATGTAATATCTACAATTGATAAACCAACATCAGGACATATCTATGTAAATGGAGTAGATGTAACTAAATTGAAGGGTAATGAATTAAATAAATTTAGAAGAGAAGAGTTAGGTTTTATATTTCAAGATTTTAATTTACTTGATACTCTAACTGCCTATGAAAATATTGCCCTTGCATTATCTATTCAAAACATAAATGCCAAAGAAATTGATACAAAAGTAAAGAAAGTTGCAGAAAAACTTGATATTAAAAACATCTTAAAAAAATATCCATATCAAATGAGTGGAGGACAAAAACAGCGTGTTGCATCATGTCGTGCGATAATTACAAATCCATCCCTAGTATTAGCAGATGAACCAACAGGTGCTCTAGACTCAAAGTCATCAAAAATGCTACTTGAAAGTTTTAACTATTTAAATAAAAATTTAAATGCAACAATACTTATGGTTACTCATGATGCATTTTCCGCAAGTTATGCAGATAGAGTAATATTTATAAAAGATGGTAAAATTTTTAAAGAGTTAAATAAAGGAGACAACACAAGAAAAGAATTTTTTGAAAGTATAATCGATGTAGTAACATTATTAGGTGGAGATTTAAATAATGCTTTATAAAATATCTTTAAAAAATGTTAAAAAAAGTATTAAAGATTATGCCATCTACTTCTTTACTCTAATACTTGGTGTTTCTATATTTTATGTATTTAATGCCTTAGAAAGTCAAACAGTTTTAATGAATGTATCATCATCAACTACAGAACTAATTGATCTTTTGATGACTATGCTTTCTAGTGTAAGTATATTTGTTTCATTCATTTTAGGTTTTCTAATTATATATGCATCAAGATTTTTAATAAAAAGAAGAAACAAAGAATTTGGAATATATCTAACTTTAGGTATGAGTAAAAGAAAAATATCTATGATATTATTTTTAGAAACACTATTCATTGGAATACTTTCACTTTTTATGGGTCTAATACTTGGAGTAATATTATCTCAAGCCATGAGTCTTTTAGTCGCAAACATGTTTGAAGCAAATCTAACTAAATTTACATTTATATTTTCTAAAAGTGCATGTCTAAAAACTATTATTTATTTTACAGTTATGTATTTAATAGTAATGATCTTTAACACAATTAGTATAAGTAAATGTAAGCTTATTGACCTATTAAACTCATCTAAAAAAATAGAAAAAATCAAACTAAAAAATCCTATTATTTGTAGTATTATTTTTATCATTGCTGTAGTCTTACTTTCATACGCATACTACTTAGTAACAGTGGGGTTTAAAAATCTAAATGAAGTAACAAATATTATAAAACCAATAATAATAGGAGTAATATCTACATTCTTAATATTTTACTCTTTATCAGGATTAATTATAAAACTTACTATGAGTATGAAAAAATTTTATTATAAAAAACTAAATAGTTTTATAATAAGACAATTTATAAGTAAAATAAATACAACGGTAATATCAACTACTATTATATGTTTAATGTTATTTATAACAATATGTCTATTATCATCATGTCTTACAGTAAAAAACTCAATGAATGCAAATATAAAAAAATTATCTCCTGCAGATATAGAATTATCGACTTATATAAATATGCAAAACCACTATGATAGTTTTAGAAAATATGGTTATAATGACAATCAAATAAATAACTCTTCCTATAACGTAATTGAAAAGTTTGAATTATTTAATTTTGATATTACAAAATATTTACGTGAATATATAGATATAAATGTTTATACAACAAAAGACTTAACAATGAATAATACTCTAGGTAGTAGTCTAGATGAAATTAAAAAAAGTTTCCCATTTTTAAATTATGATACAGAAGAATATATAATGAAAATAAGTGACTATAATAAACTCGCAGAACTATATAAAATTAAAAAGTATTCTCTAAAAGAAAATGAATATATATTAATTGCGGATTTTAGTTCTATGATAAATATTAGAAATAAAGCTTTAAAAAATAATCAGGAAATAACTCTTTTTGGACACACTCTAAAATCAAAATATAAAAAATGTAAAGATGGATTTTTAGAAATGTCTAGTCAACATATTAATACAGGAATATTTTTAGTAAGTGATGATGTAGTAGATGAATCTTATATTTATGAAAATTATTTAATAGGAAATTACAAAACAAAAGATAAAAAAGAAATAAGAAATATAGAAGATAATATAAATAAACTAGATCAAGATGAAAAGAAAGATATTTATCTCTTACCAAGTGGTAATACTAAACTTGCGATAAAAGAAGCAACAGTAGGACTTTCAGCAATGGTAACATTTATAGGTCTTTATCTAGGAATAATATTTTTAATATCAAGTGCCGCAATAATTGCTTTAAAAGAATTAAGAGAGTCAAGTGATAACAAAGAAAAATTTTCTGTCTTAAGAAAAATAGGTACAGATGAAAAACTAATTAATAAAGCATTATTTACTCAAATTGGAATATTCTTTTTACTACCTATGTTCCTTGCTATAATACATTCTATATTTGGTATAATTTTTGCAGTAAAATTCTTAGAAGTATTTGGAAATAACGAATTACTACCATCCATCATAATGACCTCTATATTTATAGTTATCATTTACGGAGGATATTTCTTATTAACATATTATTGTAGTAAAAATATTATAAAGGAAAAATAATGAATTATATAAGTGTTATAAAACTAGCAGTAAAAGTATTTCCTACAATATCACTTATTATTCTAATACCTTATATAATAATAAATTATAAAAATCTAAACTTTATAAAATTATTAATACTATATTCATTTATATTATATCTTATAATAATATATTTCTTAGTAATATTACCACTTCCGAATCCAAATGAAGTAGTGTATAAATCCCATATGATAAATATAATACCTTTTAATTTTATAAATGATGTGTTAAAGGAACAATCCCTTAAATCTATATATACAACACTATTTAATATATTAATGACTATACCTTTAGGAATGTATTTAAAATATTATTTTAACAGTAATCTAAAAATAGTAATAATACTAGTATTTATAATAAGTATGTTTTTTGAACTAACTCAAGCAACAGGATTATATTATATTTATAAATATCCTTATAGAGTATTTGATGTAGATGACTTAATCATGAATACTCTAGGAGGACTAATAGGATTTTATATTATGTATTACTTAGAAAAATTATTGTCTAAAAAATAAAAGATTGATATTAATCTTTTATTTTTATATTTTTTGTTAAAAATATAAAGTAAACTCACAATAAGTATTCATTTTTTATATTGTAATTTTTCTTTTAAAATGATATATTATTATGGCAATATAAGACTGGAGGAGAGAAATATGCAGCTAGAACGTATTAATAATATAAATGATATAAAAAAATTAAATAAAGAAGAAAAGAAAATACTCGCAAGCGAAATAAGAGAATTTTTAATAGATAAAGTTTCTAAAAATGGAGGACATCTAGCAAGTAACTTAGGAGTTGTTGAATTAACAATGAGTCTTTGTGATGTTTTTAATTTTGATAGAGATAAAATTGTTTTTGACGTAGGGCATCAAAGTTATGTTTATAAAATTTTAACTGGAAGAAAAGATAAATTTGATACATTAAGAAAGTATAAAGGACTAAGAGGATTCCCTTATAAAAAAGAAAGTAAATACGATTTTTTTGAAACAGGACATAGTAGTACCGCTATAAGTGCAACTGTGGGTATGGCACGTGCAAGAGATATAAAGAAAAAGAAATATAATGTAATTGCGGTAGTAGGAGATGGTGCTATATCTAGTGGAATGTCACTTGAAGCAATTAACGATTTAGGTTTTAATAAAACAAAGTTAATTATTATTTTAAATGATAATGGTATGAGTATATCAAGTAATGTAGGTGGAATATCTAGTTATTTAAGTAGATTAAGTTTAAATGAAAGATATATAAAAGTAAAAAATAAAGTAAAATATAGTTTGGATGGTACTAAAGTAGGAAATATATCTTTTAAACTTATGTCTAGAGTAAAAGATGGAATTAGAAAAACACTTGTACCTTCTAAATATTTTGAGGATATGGGACTTACTTATATCGGACCAATTGATGGACATAATATTGAAGAAATAGAAAAAGTTTTAAGACGTGCTAAAAAAATAGATGAACCAGTTATAATCCATGTTGTAACTAAAAAAGGAAAAGGTTATCATTTAGCAGAACAAAGACCTGATAAATATCATGGTGTATCGTCCTTTAATAAAGATGAAGGTATTAAAAAAAGTAAAAGTGAAACATATTCAAATGCTTTTGGAAATGCTATAACATCTCTTGCAAAAGAAGATGATAAAATAGTTGCGATAACTGCTGCTATGAAAGATGGAGTAGGATTAAAAACTTTTGCTAAACACTTTCCAGAACGTTATTTTGATGTTGGTATTTCAGAAGAACATGCTGTAACTCTCGCATCAGGGCTTGCCTCATCTAACTTAAAACCAGTTTTTGCAGTTTACTCAACCTTTTTGCAAAGAGGCTTCGACCAAATAATTCATGATGTTTGTATGCAAAACTCTCCTGTTGTTTTTGCAATAGATAGGGCAGGACTAGTTGGTGCCGATGGAGAGACTCATCAAGGTGTATTTGACTTATCTTACTTAAGTATGATTCCAAATATGACAATTGTTGCACCTAAATCGACAAAAGAGATAAAACCATTATTAAAATGGAGCTTAAATCAAAAATTCCCTGTTGCTATAAGATATCCAAGAGGAGAAGATTATATAAACCTAACTCCATTAAAAGAAATAAACTATGGAAAATGGGAATACCTTAACAAAGGAAAAAATCTAACAATTATTGCAACAGGTAAAATGACACAAATTGCATATAAAACTATAAAAAAATATAATTTAAATATAAATTTAGTAAATGCAACATTTATAAAACCATTAGATGAAGATATCTTAAAAGAAATAATAAAAAGAAATGATAATGTTTTAACTATAGAAGATAATGAAATAATAGGTGGTCTAGGACATAATATATTATTAAAATTAAATAACTTAGGATTTAAAAGAAATATAAAAATATTAGGATTTGATGACAAGTTTGTAGAGCAGGGTAGTATAGAAGAACTATATAATGCTGAACACTTAGATATAGAATCTATAAAAAAAGAAATAGATAAGTTACTAAAAAGTTGATTTTTTTAAAAAAAGTAGTATAATTTTGTTGTATTTGGAGGGGCTATATGAAAATAATAGTAGTAGGTATAGGAAAATTAGGAGAGTATTTATCCAAGAGTTTAGTAAAAGACGGAAATGAAGTAACATTAATTGACTTAAACTTTGATAAAACTCAAGATATAATTAATAATGAAGATGTTAACTATGTTTGTGGAAATGGATTAGATTCTCTAGTTCTAGAAGAAGCAGGTATAAGTGATGCTGACTTACTTATAAGTGTAACAAGTACTGATGAACAAAACCTTATGTGTTCATTACTTGGAAAAACACTAGGTTGTAAAAATACAATAGCGAGAATTCGTACACCAGAATATTATAACTCTATAAGTATCCTAAAAGAAAAACTAGGTCTTTCTATGACTATAAATCCAGAACTTTTAACTGCAGCCAAAATAGCGCGTGCCTTAAGTATTCCAAGTGCTCTAGAAGAGGCTACTTTCTTTAAAGGAAGAATTCAAGTAGTATCTCTTAGAATAAAAGAAGAAAGTGCTTTAATAGGAGAAACTTTAAATAGCTTATCAAAAAAATTCAACCAATTAATAATATGCGCTATCGAAAGAAATAAAGAAACAATTATACCTGATGGAGAAACTGTATTAGAATTAGGAGACAAAGTCCACATAACAGGAACTCCTAAAAATATAAATAAATTTTTAGATTATGCTGATTTAATAAAAAGAAAAATAAGAAAAGTAATGATTTGTGGAGGTAGTAATACAGCAATCTATCTATCTAGAATTTTAATAGGAATGAATATTAAAGTTAAAATAATAGAAGTTGATAGAGAAAGATGCAAAGTATTAAGTGAAAAATTACCAGAAGCTCTAATAATAAATGGAGATATGTCAGATCAATACGTTTTACGTGAAGAAGGTTTAGAAGAAACTGATGCTATAGTAACACTTACAAGTATTGATGAAGAAAATATAGTATGTTCAATGTTTGCATCTATGAACAATGTACCAAAAATAATAACTAAAATAAATCATATAGATTTAGATGGAGTAGTTGAAAAGGCAAATATTGATACAGTTATAACTCCACATAAAATTGCTAATAACCAAATTGTTCAATATGTAAGAGCGATACGTTATGGACAAAAATCAAGTTGTGAAGCAATTTATAAATTTGAAGATGATACATTTGAAATGTTAGAGTTCAAAGTAAATGAAGATTTCAAAGGTATAAATAAAACTATAAAAGAAATGAAATTAAAAAATGGAATTATTATAGTAGCGATTCTTAGAGAAAACAAAGTAATATATCCAAATGGAACACATGAAATAAGAAAAAAAGATACAATAGTTGTAATAGATGCTAATGATACAGTACAAGAGATAAATGATATATTGAGGTAATTATGAGAAATAAATTAGTATTTAAATATCTTGGAAAAGTAATAAAAGTATTTTCTATTCTTCTATTAGTACCAGTCTTTATAAGTTTAATTTATAAAGAACACATAACACCATTTATAATTCCATTTTTTATAAGTTTTATATTAGGTATGTTACTAGATTCTATAAAAGTAAAAAATACTACAATGTATTCAAAAGATGGATTCTCTATAGTAGCTTTATCTTGGATACTTATTAGTATAATAGGTGCTATTCCTTTTATGATGGAAGTACACTTATCATTTCCAGATGCTTTTTTTGAAGCAGTATCAGGTTTCACAACAACAGGGGCAACTATATTTAAAGATGTAGAAGTCTTACCTCAAAGTATATTATTCTGGAGAAGTTTTACCCATTTTATTGGAGGTATGGGAGTACTTACATTTGTAATGGCGATAATACCACTTTCTAAAGATGATAAATCAATGCATCTTTTAAAAGCTGAAATGCCAGGACCAACAGTTGCTAAACTAGTACCGAGTCTTAAGAAAACATTATTCTATCTTTATGGAATATATATTGCTTTAACCGTAACAGAAATAATTCTTCTAATGTGTGGCGGAATGAATTTATTCCATAGTACCTTAATTGCATTTGGTACTGCAGGAACAGGTGGATTTACTTATCTAAATACATCTCTTGCAACCATCTCTTTATTTAATAAATATGTAGTTGCCTTATTCATGTTCTTATTTGGAGTAAACTTTAATATATATTTCTTAATCGCAATAATGAAAGATGTAAAAACTGCCTTAAAAAGTGAAGAGTTAAGAATGTATATTATGCTTTATGTAGTATCAACTATATTTGTTTTCTTAAATACTTATAATATGTTTTCAAATATAAGTGATGCTTTAAGTGGTGCAGTATTTCATGTATCATCATTCATGACAAGTACTGGATATAGTGTAGGGGATGTAAATATATATCCAACTTGTTGTCGAATTGTTATATTAATACTTATGCTAATAAGTGCTTGTGCCGGAAGTACTTGCGGAGGATTTAAAGTATCTCGTTTAGTAATATGTTTAAAAACAATAAAAAGAGATTTATTAAAAACAATACATCCTAATAGTGTTCGAACAATAAAATTTGAAGGAAAAACACTTGACGATGAAACAATAAATGCTACAAGTACATTTTTATTTCTTTATGTATTACTACTTTGCATAACTATGTTCCTAGTAAGTTTTGATGGTTATTCTCTAGAAGTAGTAATCAATGCAGTATTTACAACTTTTGCAAACGTAGGACTAGCTTTTAAAATATCAAATTTTGCAGCATTTTCATCTTTTGCAAAAATTATCTTAAGTTTTGGTATGTTACTAGGAAGACTAGAATTATTCCCATTACTAGTGTTATTTGCAAACATAAGAACAAAAATAAAATATTAAAAAGTAAACTCGAAATTGAGTTTACTTTTTTAACATTCCAGCATTATCAAATATCATATATGCAATTCTAAATCCTATATATAATAATCCTTGTTGATAAGCAAGATTCTCTTCTTCTTCAGCATCCATATATTTAATAAGTAGTTTAACATCATTTTTAGATAAAGGAACAGCTTTCTTCATATCACAAACAAGTCTAACTCTTTTATTAGAATCTAATATATCTATACATTTATTAATAGCTTTCTTATATTCTCCATCCTTTCTATTTAATTGTCCACATATTATGTTTAATATGTTAAAAAAGTTTTCATTAAAAATTTCTTTTATTTGTTCATCTACATTTGTATCCATTATACTACCTCCTAATATTAATAAAATATTTCCAAACATGTTTGATATATTAATATTAACACCTCGTTAACAAAAATACAAGAAAAATTTTAAAAAAATAAAATTTGATTAATGATATAGAAAAAAGAAAAGATAATAGCTTTTAGAACGTATTTTTGATTTGATATCTAAAAGTTATTATCTTTTTCTAAAAACAAAATCTTAAATATTTTCTTAACAGTATCATTAATTTCATCTAAAGTAAAATCAATTTCACTTCTAAAATATTTAATAACTAGACTAATAGATCCATCTATAAATAAAGATAGTTTTAAACTTAAATCTTTATTATTTCTATTACCCAAAGATTCGTTTATATAATGAGAAATTGTTTTACTAAGACTTTCTGTAAAAAATAAAGGAGTATTACTAGATAAAATCATAGAATAAAAATCATGATTTTCATTTATATAAGAAAATATCTCATCAAAATATTCATCTATATTTTCTAAATTTTTAAGTTTATCAATACTACCAATTAAAACATCTAAAACATCATCGTGTATTTCACGAGCGACATCATAAATATTATCATAATGAGTATAAAATGCACTACGAGTAATTTCTGCTTTAGAAACTAATGATGTAACAGTAATCTTATTTAAATCATTCTTTTCTTTCATAAGAATAGCAAAGGCATTTTTTATTTTTTCACGAGTTCTTCTAGAAGAAGAATTAACAACTTTAACTTTCACAAAAACCAACTCCTATACATAATTTATTAACGAACCATATTATAACATATTTTTTTACAAAAATAAAGACTATGTCAAAATTTTGACACTATTAAAAAATGTGTTATTTACGGCAGTATAAAAAACTGTTATAATTTTATTCGGTTAAGGGGGAATACACATGAAACGAGTAACAGATTTTATAGTTGATAAAAGATATTTAGTATTGGGATTTTTCTTAATACTTACTTTAATTTGTGGATTTTTAAGTAATAATGTAAAAATAAATCATGATATAGCAAAGTACTTACCAAAAACATCTGAAGTAAGACGTGGTATGGATATCATGGAAAGTGAATTTGAAAGTAAAACAAGTACTTTAAACGTAATGCTAGAAGATTTAGATACAAAAGAAAAAGAAGATGCTAAAAAGTATTTAGAAAATTTAAAATATGTAAACACAGTAGAGCATGCTCCAACAAAAAAATACAACAAGAAAAATTATTCACTTTATATTTTAGAAGTAGAAGGAGAAGCTGACTCTAAAGAAGCAAAACAAGTTTATAAAAAAGTAGAAAAACATTTTAGAGAAAACTTAACAGATACATCAGGTACAGTATCAGATCATAACAAAACAGTACTACCTTTTTATATAGTAGTCCTTGCGGTCTTATCAGCTTTAGTAATTTTAATTATAATGTCATCTTCATACATAGAACCATTCTTATTCCTCGCAACTATTCTAATTGCGGTAGTTTTAAATAATGGTACTAATATTATATTTCATGATGTTTCAAACATTACAAACTCTATATGCGCAATACTCCAAATGGCTTTATCTATGGATTATTCTATAATGTTAATAAATAGATATCGTCAAGAAAAGTCTCATGAAAAAAATAAAATAAAAGCTATGAAGAAAGCTTTACTACATGCATTTTCTGCTATATCAAGTAGTTCAGTAACAACAATAGTAGGACTTCTTGCTTTAGTATTCATGAGTTTTACAATAGGTCGTGACTTAGGTTTTGTTCTAGCAAAAGGAGTACTTTTATCACTCCTTAGTATCTTCACATGTCTACCAGCTTTAATATTAATGTTTGATAAATTAATAGACAAAACTAAAAAGAAAAGTCCAATCATTAAACTAAACTATGCGGGAATAATATCATACAAACTAAGACACATTGGATTAATCACATTCGTTTTAATATTTGTTATAAGCTATTTCTTAAAAGGTAATTTAGGTATAGTCTATACTGAATCAGGTTCAAATGAAATAGATAAAGTATTCAAATTAAATAACCAAATAGCGGTAATTTATAAAAATAAAGACGAAAATAAAATAAAAGATTACTGTAAAAAAATTGAAAAAGACAAAAGAGTAGATGATGTGTTATGTTACAGTAATACTCTAAACCAAGATTTAAAATATAATAAACTAAATAAGAAATTTAAAGACCTTGGAGTAGATACAGAAATAGACGATTACCTAGTAAAATTAATCTACTATCATTATTATAATCCAAAAGAAAATAATAAAATGACTCTAAATAATTTAGTAAACTTTGTAACAGCAAAAGTATATAAAAATAAAGAAATGAGTAAAAATATAGATAGTGATACTAGAAATAATATTGAACGTATTAAAAAATTTACATCAAAAGATGAAATAAATAAAAAAAGAAGTATCTCTGAAATTTCAAATATCTTAAATATAGATGAATCTAGTCTTCATGATTTATTAATCTATTATAATAGGAATACTAATACTAATACATCTCTTACTATAAATGAATTTATAAATTTCATGAAAACAAAAGTATTACCTAATCCAAAATATAATACAAGTATAGATAATAATACTATAAATAACTTAAACATGATAGAAACTTTTATAAATAAAAATACAATTACTAAAAAAATGTCTTCAACTGATATTTCAAATATTTTTGGAATGAATAAATCCATGGTAGATAACTTATACACATATTATTTATCTGGAGTGGCAATAAATGATACTTTATCAGTAAATGAATTTTCAAATATTTTATTAAATGATGTAATACCAAATCCAACATATAGTAATATGTTTACAGAAGATAGTAAAGCTAAAATAAAACTTATGAATACTTTTAGTAATATAACTATTATCAATAAAGAAATGAATTATAAGGAAATTGCTAATATACTATCTTTAAATGAAAATGATTCTAAAAATTTATATTTACTAATTTTCGGAAATCATGATAATGGACGTAAACTTACAATAAAAGATTTCGTAGACAAAGTAAAAATGTTAAAAGAAACTCCTTACTTACAAGGACAAAATGTAGACGAACTTCTTGCATTAGAACAAACTCCATTAATAGCTAATCCAACTGAATACAGTGCAACAGAACTAGCGAAAGTTTTAGGAAAACAAGAAAACGCTTTTTATCAGTTATATGCCTTAACTTATATATTAGATGGAAAAGATATAGAATGGACTTTAACTCCATATAACTTTATAAATACTATTTTAAGTAATGCTCCTATAAAAGGTGCAATAGATGAAAATAATATTAATAACTTACAAACACTAAAAGTTATAATGGATAGTGCTCTTTCAAATACAAAATACACATATACTGATATTAGTGGATTATTCTCACTTGATATAAATACTACAAAAAGTATCTATGCTTTAGCTCTTAAAGATAGAGTAGCTATGTCACCATATGAATTTGTAGACTTTATCTTAACACATCAAAACGATACTACTTTAAAAAATAATCTAACAAATGAAATGAAAAATAAACTAAATTTAGTAAAAACAATAATGGATTCAACACTTACAAATAAAAGATACAACAAAGAAAGTATGTCTAGTCTATTAGGAGTAGATGTAAATAAATTATCTTTACTATATTCTTTATATGATGTAGAAGTAACAAACAAAAATATAGAACTATCCTTAAAAGAATTTGTAAATTTCATACTTAATGATGTATTAAACAATAGTGAGTATAATAAAAGTTTTACAGAAGAGACAAAAACTAAGTTAGTAATATTAAATGAAATAATGAATGATTCACTAAACAATAAAAAATACACCAAAGAAAAAACATATAATACCTTATCACAACTTGCGGACAACTTAGATAAGAATCTAATTGATTTAGTATACATCTATTATGGTAGTGAAAATGATTATAATAAAAAATATACTTTAACAATAGAGAAGTTTATAAATTATTTAAATAATAATATTTTACTTGATAGTAGATTTGATGACTTTATTAGTAGTAGTAAAAGAAATGAAATTACTGATGCTAAAAAGTTGATTAAGAACTCCAAAAAATTATTAGTAGGAGATAAGTATTCAAGAATTGTTATAAACACATCTCTAGAACCAGAGGGAAAAGATACATTTAATTTTATAAAGAAATTAAAAAATAACAAAGATGTCTATGTAATAGGGGACTCTCCGATGGCCTATGAGATGAGTAAAACATTCCAAGATGAATTAAATTTAATAACTGTCTTAACTATGATATTTATCTTTGTAGTAGTAGCAGTTACATTTAAGTCAATTCTTATACCGTTAATACTAGTTTTATTAATCCAAACAGCAGTCTATTTAACAATGGGAATATTATCATTTACTGGAACTGTTTACTTTATATCTATTTTAATAGTTCAAAGTATTTTAATGGGAGCAACTATAGATTACGCAATACTATATACATCATATTACTTAGAGGAAAGAAAGACTTTAGATATTAAAAAGGCTATAATAAATTCTTATAATAAGTCTATACACACAATTGTAACAAGTGCATCTATTCTTATTATAGTAACTTTGATTGTAGGATGTTTCTCATCAGCAATCGCAGCAAAAATATGTACAACAATTTCAGAAGGTACACTAGCATCCAGTATCTTAATATTAGTATTACTACCAGCAGTTATTGCATCAGTTGATAAATTTGTAGTAAAGAGAAACAAAAAGTAAACTTTCATATTGAAAAAAAATAAAAAACTATGATAAGATTAATACATCAAAGAAATTTGAATAAAATAAAAAAGAAGAGCTTAATGTTTGCTTGTTGAGCTCTACCATGAATAGGGTGGCTCAATCAATTGATTGAGCCTTAGTTTTTATTGATTATATACCAATAAAAATTTAAAGAAAAAAATTAAAATATGTGCTATAATAAAAATGAGGAGGAAGATAAAAATGGAAAAAGCAAAAGTTTATTTTACAAAAGATTTAACACCAGAAGGTGTAGTTAAAATGTATAAAAAATTAGGAATAGAACTTCCTGGTAAAGTAGCAGTTAAAGTTCATTCTGGAGAGGAAGGAAATCAAAATTACTTAAGACCAGAATTTATGCGTCCTATGGTTGAATATGTAAATGGTACTATTGTAGAATGCAATACTGCATATCCTGGTGCAAGAGACACAACAGAGCATCATAAAAAACTAATGGAAGACCATGGTTGGAGTAAAACATTTAATGTAGATATATTAGATGAAAAAGAAGATATTACTTTAGATATTCCAAATGGAAAAGTAATTAAGAAAAATTATGTAGGAAAAAATATAGAAAACTATGATTCTATGTTAGTCCTTTCTCATTTTAAAGGACATCCAATGGGAGGATATGGTGGAGCACTAAAACAATTATCAATTGGTTGTGCATCATCAAAAGGAAAAAGATATATCCATTGTGCTGGAGCAGAAAATGGAAGTTATGATGATATGTTTTCAACAGATCAAATTAAATTTCTAGAATCCATGGCAGATGCAGCTGAATCTGTAGTAAATTACTTTAGTGGTAATATTGCCTATATCAACGTAATGGCTAATATGTCAGTTGATTGTGATTGTTGTAATGTCGCAGAAGATCCTTGTATGAAAGATATTGGAATTCTAGCATCCCTAGATCCAATCGCAATTGATCAAGCATGTATTGACTTAGTAGAAAATTCAAATGATGAAGGACGTGACCATTTACTTGAGAGAATTAACTCAAGACATGGAATCCATACAATTGAAGCAGCTGCTGATTTAGGTTATGGAACACGTGAATACGAACTTATTGAAGTAGAATAAACCAAAGGCAAATCGTAAAGGTTTGCCTTTTTATAAAGGAGAAGTTATGGAAATAATTTTAGGTAGTACTGCTGGTTTTTGTTATGGTGTCAAAAGAGCAGTAACATCAGCAGAACAATCATTAAAAGAAAATAAAAATTTATATTGCTTAGGAGAAATAGTTCATAATAAAGCTGTTGTTAAAAATCTTGAAGAAAAAGGGTTGAAGTTTATTGACGATATAAAAAATAGTAAAGGAAAAACTATTATAAGGGCACATGGTGTACCAAAAGAAGTATATAGATATGCTAAAAATAATGATATAGAAATATTTGACTTTACTTGCCCAAAAGTTTTGCATATTCACGATATCGCTAAAAAATATGAAAAAGAAAATTACTTTATTTTCTTGCTTGGAAAGTCAACTCATCCTGAAAATATTGGTACAATAAGTTATTGTGGAAATAATTCTTACATTATAGAAGATACAGATGATGTTGATAAAGCAATAGAAAAATTAAAAGAAAGCAAAATAAAAAAATTACTCATTATATCTCAAACTACTTTTAGCATAGATAAATTTAAAGTAATAGAAAAATTAATAAAAGAAAAAATACCTAAAGATATAGACTTAGTTATAAAAAACACTATTTGTAAAGCAACAGAATTAAGGCAAAAAGAAACTAAGGAATTATCAAAAAAAGTAGATATTATGATAATAATAGGTGGACGTAATAGTTCTAATACTAAAAAACTTTTTGATATTGCTAAAACCAATTGTAAAAAAGCTATATCAATTGAAGATTCATCTGAAATTACTTTAGAAGATTTAAAAGATATAGGCAAAGTAGGAATAATGGCAGGGGCATCCACTCCTAAAGAAGTAATCAACAAAGTCATAGATAAATTAAAACAGCTTTCATAATATTTGTATTTTTTAATAACCTAAAGTATAATTAGTGTATAAAGTAAAGATAAGGAGTATGGTAGTATGAGTAAAAAGGGTATTTCAAAAAAGAAGAAAGATAACGATAAGAAAAATATAATAATAATTTCTGTGGTTGTAGCTTTATTGATTATATTTGGAATAATAATTTGTTATATGTTTTATAATAATCAAAAACAAGTATCATCATTAAAAAAAGTAAAAATAGAAGCGGGTATGAGTATCGATAAAATAAAAGATCTCATCAAAAAGAAAAATAAATTAAGCGATGATGTAGAAATATCATTTAAAAGATTAAAAGATAATGAAAGTATAAAAACACAAGTAAAATACTATAAAAATGGTAAAGAAGTACCTAAAGAAGAAGCAGTAAAGATTGTTAAAGGAAAAGAGGTATTAAAAAAGGGATATATCAAAAAAGAAAAAATTGTAGGTGTGGGAAAATACGAAATTATAATTAAAGATAATAAAAATAATACAATTTCTAAAACTACTATGACAATTAAAGATACAAAAAAACCTAATTTAATACTTCAAGATGTAGAGATAGAGGAAGGTACAGCAATTAATATAAATAATTTTATAAAAAGTTGTACTGATAATTCTAATGAAGCTTGTAATTATGAATACACAGATGAAAAAGGAAGTAAAATAGATAATATTGATTTATCAGTTGGAGAAAGAAAAATAAATATAGTTGCAATAGATTCTAGTAAAAACAGAAGTGGTGTTAAAACTGCAAATTTAAAAGTAAATGCTAAACCACAAGAACAAAGTGAAGTAGAACAAGTACCATCAAATAATAAACAAAATAACTCTAATTCATATGATACCAGCAATCCTATTGTTGCTAAAGCATTAAGTTTAGTAGGTTCTTCTATGGATTGTACTAGACTTGTTGAAGCTGCAATAGGTGCAGTTGGTAAAGATTTATGGAGAAAAGATATTCCATGTACACATCCTATTTTTAGTGAAAGTGAATTTGCAGGAATTGATGCTTGTGGTGGAAATCCTAATGCATTGCAAGAAGTATGGGGTATTAATGTCGTTAAACATTTTGGTACACCTGTTGGAAGTCCTTCCCCTGGCGATGTATTATTTTATGACAATGGTGGAACTGGTGGCAAACACGTTGCTATTTACATAGGAAATGGTCAAGCTGTTCATGGTGGATGGAAAGGAAATAGTGTTGTGATAAATTCTATCAATGTACCAGGAGCATCATCTCCAAGAGCGTATAGAATGTAATTATTAAGTTTATATGAAATTGTAAGATAAAAGGCTAGCTTTTATCTTTTTTTCATTTGTCTATATATTAACAAATAACATAAATTTTGATATAATTTAAACGAGTGGAGGAGAATTATGGATGTATTTGTAATAGGAGGAGGAGCAAGTGGTTTAACTGCGGCAATTAAAGCAGGAAGTGCAGGTGCTCATGTAACAATATTAGAAAGAAATAGTATTTGCGGGAAAAAATTATTATTAACGGGAAATTCTAGATGTAATTATTATAATGAAAATCAAGATATAAAATTTTATCATTCCAATAATATAGAAATTTTTAAAGAAATATTTGAAAATAAAAAAGATAATATTTTAAATTTTTTTGATGAACTAGGAATAATACCAAATATAGTAAATGGATATTACTATCCATATTCTAATAGATCAGATTCTGTTGTTAATGCATTATTAAGTAAAATAAAAAGTTTAAATATAGAAATAAAAACAGAGCAACAAGTCATAAATATAGAGAAAGAAGATAAATTTATCATCACAACAGATAAAAATAAATTTTATGCTGACAAAGTAATTATTTCAACAGGTTCTAAATCTTACCCAAAAACAGGAAGTGATGGTATAGGTTATAGTCTTGTTAAAAATCTAGGTCACACAACAACTAAAATACTTCCATCCCTTGTAATGTTAGAAGGTGAGGGTAACTTTTATAAAGACTTAAAAGGAGTAAGAAGTAATGCAAAACTAACTCTTGTAGAAAACAATAAAACTATAAAAGAAGAAACAGGAGAAGTACAATTTACTGATTATGGTATTAGTGGAATATGTACTTTCAATTTAAGTGGAATAATTGCTAAAGGACTTAATAAAGGATATACTGAAAAAATATATATTAATTTTATACCTTGGTTTAAAGGAAATAAAGAAGAGTTCCTATCTTGGATGAATAATCAAAGTAGATTATTAAATGGATTTACTATAAAAAATATTTTAGAAGGATTCTTAAACTATAAAGTAATAAATACTATTTTAAAAGAAACTAACACTTCAAAAGATTCTACTTGGAAAAATTCTCCTAAAGAACAAATAATAGACTTAATAATGAACTTTCCTATTAATATTAAATCTACTAAATCATTTAATGTATCTCAAACATGTAGTGGAGGAGTACCTCTAACAGAAATAAATCCAAAAACTATGGAATCTAAAATAGTAAAAGGATTATTCTTAACAGGAGAAATTTTAGATGTAGATGGAGATTGTGGTGGTTATAACTTGTCATTTGCATGGATGAGTGGACTAATCGCAGGAGAGAATGTATATGAAGAAGATTAAAATAAGACAAATAAAAGTACCTATCACTAAAGATACAGATAATTTTTTACAAGAAAAAATAAAAAAGCTCTTAAAAGTAACCCCAGTAGATTATAAAATTTCTAAAAAGTCTATCGATGCAAGAGATACAAATAATATTTATTATATTTATGAAGTAATAGTAAAAGTAGATGACAAAGTAAATATAAAATCATCAAAAGATATAATAGAATACATTGAAGAAAATTACACACTCCCACCTTCAGGAGATATCCCCCTAAAAGAAAAAATTGTTATTGTCGGTTGTGGCCCTGCTGGACTATTTTCGGCATATATGTTATCTAAATCTGGTTATCATCCTTATATTATTGAAAGAGGAAAAACTATTGATGAAAGAGTAGAAGATGTTAAAAAGTTTTGGGAAGAAGGAACTTTGAATGAAAATAGTAATGTTCAATTTGGAGAAGGAGGAGCTGGAACTTTTTCTGATGGGAAACTTAATACCTTAATAAAAGATAAAAGACATCTTGGTAAAAAAGTATTTGAGATATTTGTTGAATGTGGTGCACCAAAAGAAATAATGTATATAAAAAATCCTCATATTGGAACTGACATCTTAAGAACTGTTGTCAAAAACATGAGAAAAGAAATAGAAAAAATGGGAGGAGTTTTTAAATATAATACAACTCTTACTAATATAATAGTAGAAGATAATCATCTTAATGGAATAGTCATAAATAATAAAGAAATTATAAAAACCAATAATTGTATAATTGCTTTAGGTAACTCTTCTCGTGACACTATAAAAATGTTGCGTGAAGAAGGAGTAGAAATGACTCCTAAACCTTTTGCGATAGGTCTTAGAGTAATGCACTCACAAGATATCATCAATAAAAATCAATATGGAAAATACTATAATATTTTACCGCCTGCTTCTTATAAACTTACATATACTACCAAAGAAGGTCGTGGAGTATATTCATTTTGTATGTGTCCTGGTGGATTTGTAGTAAATGCCTCAAGTGAAAAAGAAAGACTTGTAGTAAATGGAATGAGTAATTATAAAAGAGATGAAGAAACTGCAAACTCCGCAATCGTTGTAACAACAACACCAGCTGACTTTAACGAAAGTATTGAAGGTGCTATAAATTTTCAAAGAGCTTTAGAAGAAAAAACTTATAAATTAGGTAATGGTAAAATACCAATTCAACTACTAAAAGATTTTAAAGAAAATAAAAAATCTACTAAACTTGGAAATGTAAAACCAATAACAAAGGGAGATTATGTTCTTGAAAATATCCGAAACATTCTTCCGGATTATATTACAACTTCAATTATAGAGGCATTTGATAACTTTGCACAAAAAATAAAAGGTTTTGCAAATGATGATACCATAATTGCCGCAATTGAAACACGAACATCTTCTCCAATTAGAATTTTAAGAGATGAAAACTTCGAATCCAATATCAAAGGATTATATCCTGCAGGAGAAGGGTCTGGTTACTCAGGTGGTATAACCTCATCAGCAATTGATGGAATTAAAGTTGCAGAATCAATTATAAAAAAATATAAAATATAAGGAGTCAAAACATGATTACTAAAAATGATATAACAAAAATAGATGCTAGACGATATAAAAAGTTTATAAATAAATTTAATAAATATGAAATATATCTTGCACAATGTGATAGATTATATGATTTATGTAATAACGAAACCAAAGAATTTTATCAACCATACTTAAACATTATAAAAAACACAACAGTTTTACTAAAAGAATTACATTTAGATAATCCACTAGATGCATCAAAAACATATGAATATTTATTATGGAATGGTTATTTTTCACAAAACAAACATTTTACCTATAATGATGACACATTTATTAATCCACTTGTGCCAGGTACAGATATAATGCTTGGAAAAGCAGTATGCTTAAACAATGCTGAAATGCTTACAAGAGTTTTACAAGAACTAAATATTGAGTCTTACCTAATTGGAGCATACTATAATATACCAAAGCAAAATTTAAAGGAAAAAAATAATACAACATTAAAAGATAAAGCTCTAGCGTACATGGATGAACTAAAAATCAAAAATATATTATATGGTAATCATGCTTTAACATTAATTAAAAATAATAATAAATTTTTCTTAGATGATCCAACAGGACAACTAGTTCTAAATTTTACTGGATTCTTAAAAGCAAATGATGTAATAGATGACATTGAAATGAAAATTAATCCATGGCTTTTTATAACAAATAATGATAATATAACTTACAATAAAACAAAAGAAATTATTTTAACAACTTACAAATATTCAAATGAAGAAATTATAACTGAACAATATTTACTAACATCTTTTTATAAAGTAAATACTATTTTAAGAGAAAATAAAAATTTATTAAATGACTTTTATGGTGAAAATAAAAAAGATATAGATATAATTTGTAAAACTTTAAAAAAAGAAAAAAAGTATTGACCTTAACCTTAGGTAATAGTTTAAAGTATTAACTAAGAAAGGAGGAAATATGCTTATTAATGAAGTAGAGTCTATAACAAAACTTTCTAAGAAAAGTATTAGATATTACGAAGAACTGGGACTCACAACACCAAAGCGTGATGATAATGATTATAGGATTTATGATGAAGAAAACATAAAAGATTTAAAAACAATTAAATTTTTAAGAGAGTTAAATATACCAGTAAATGATATTAAAAAATTAAAAAATGAAGAAATTTCTTTAAAAGATTTAATGGAAGACACTATAGAAAAAATAAAAATAGAACAAGAAAATTATCTAACAATAAAAAATATGTGTCTAGAAATATCTAAAAATAATGATAATTATAAAACACTAGATATAGAAAAATATTCAAAAGAAATGTCTATACTTAATAAAGAAGGTTTTACTATGAGAGATGTAAAAACTAAAAAAGGAAAAGAAATTATAAGTACTTGTTTATCTGCTTTAATATTTATATCATTCTTTATCTTTCTAATAGTAATAATTACTTATTTTGAAATAGTAGAAGAAGATAAAATGCCTATAATATTATTTATATTTTTTATAATAGTATTATTACTTCCAGTATTAGGTACAATTTATAATTTAATAGAAAGATTAAAAGAAATAAAGAAAGGAGAAGAAGATGAAGCTAGTAAATATTGATTATATTCCAGGATATATTATTACGGATGCTCTTGGAATAGTAAAAGGTACAACTGTACAATCTAAAAATATAGGAAAAGATTTTCTATCAGGAATGAAAAATATTGTTGGTGGAGAAATAACAGCTTATACTGATATGATAGCGCAGTCTCGTCAAATCGCAACAAAACGTATGGTAGATGATGCTAAAAGTCTAGGAGCAGATGCTGTTATTAATATAAGATATGGTACATCAAGTATTATGTCAGGAGCAAGTGAAGTAATTGCGTATGGTACAGCTGTTAAAATAAAAAAAGAAAAGTAGGGATAATATGAGTAAAAATAAATATATATTACCATTTAAAGAAGAGTTTTACACAGAGTTTGGTGGAATAAAAAGGAAAGATTCACATTCATGGAATATACCAAATCAAAGATATGCTTATGACTTTGAAATAAGAGATAATAAAAACTTACCATATCATGATGATTATTTAAAAATAGAAAACTATTACTCTTATAATAAAGATATAATCGCACCACTTGATGGTATAGTAATAGAGGTATGTAACAAGTATCAAGATACTAAAATAAAAAAAGGCAGAACTATAGCGTGTGATGTAGATGAAGTAAGAGGTAATTTTATTATCGTAAAACATAAATATAATGAATGTAGTATGATTGCTCATATTAAAAAAGATAGTTTTAAAGTAAAAGTAGGAGATATAGTAAGAGAAGGACAAACTCTTGCTAAAGTTGGAAATAGTGGAAACACTAATGGACCACACATTCACTTTCAAATCCAAAAAGGACCAAGTGATGATGCATTAGGTATTCCTATTACTTTTCATAAAATAAAAATTAAAAATAAAATATTTAGAAAATATATAAAACATGGACAATTTGTAAAAAATAAATCACTCTAGAATATTCTAGAGTTTTTTTGTGAATACTAAATATGAAAAATTGTGGGAATTTGTCGAATTTCCTTGAATATAATTTTTAAATTGTTATAATGGAAAAGGTGGTTTTATGAATAGTAAAAGAATATTTTATTTTGATAATCTAAAATGCTTATTAATTTTATTTGTAGTTTTAAATCATACAATAAGTGTTTGTGCTGATTACTATATATATGAATATAGTTGGTTTAAAATTATAACATTTTTTATGATACCACTATTTATATTTACAACAGGTTTATTCGCAAGAAAAAGTTCTCGTTCACCATTTGAAAGATTTGTAAAAATATTATGTATATATATAATTGCCCAAGTAGCAGTCACTCTCTATTATGAATATTTCTTAAATATAGTAAAAGATGGAGAAACTATACTAATACCAAGATTTACTTTGTGGTATCTCTTAACTTGTTCATATCTTTACTTATCAGAATATTTATTTAGAAAATATAATTTTAAAAAAGTATTTATAACAACCCTCATTATAGGAATACTTGCAGGATTCTTCCAATTCATAGATGACTACTTATCTATAAGTAGAACTATAACTTTCCTACCATTCTTTGTCCTAGGTTATTACTCCAAAGATATAGACTTATTAAAATATGTAAAGAAATATAAAAATATTATATTAATATTAGTAATTCTAATAACTACTTGGTTTATATTTAATCAAAACTTCTTTGAATTTAAAGATACTTATTTTAAATATAGTTATTTTGATTATAATAATCCCTTTGAATGTTTTTATAAAAGATGTTTAATGTATATAATATTTATGATATTTAGTGCTTTTATTTTAAATATAACTCCAAAAAAAGAAATGTTAATCTCTCACTTAGGAAAATATACTTTAATAATATATTTAGTACATGGAGTATTATTAAAAACAATGTATAAATATAAATTATTTATAGGAAATCCTATACTTGGAACAATATTTACTTATATAATTGTTATGATAATTAGTATAATAATAAGTTTTATAACATCAAAAGTAAAAAGTTATGTTAAAATAAAAGAGGAGGAAAAGTATGAAAGAAGTATACGGATTTTTGAAAGTGAATAAAACCATTGCAGTAATCTATTCCATTGTAGAAAATAAAGGAAATGTAATATGATAACTAAGCCAAAGATAAAAACTATAGAAAACAAAGACTTAATAGAAATTTTAAAAGAAGAAGAATTTTCATCATATGAGATAAATAAAACTCCAAAAGAAAAGATAATTATAGAAGATTTAACTATAGATAGTTGTATATTTAGAGGAATAGATTTTAAAGATATAGAATTAAAAAATATAGATTTAATTGATGTAATATTTGAAAATTGTGATTTATCTAATAAAAGTTTTGATAATAAACTTCTAAGTAGAGTAGAATTTATAAATTGTAAAATGTTAGGGACTACATTTATAGATTCATCCTTAAAAGATATAAAAATAGAAAACTCTAATTTAAGATATTTAAACTTTTCATCATCTTTTATTAAAAACTTATTAATAGAAGATTCTATATTAATAGATTCTACATTTTTAGAAACTAAAATAAAAAATATTTATTTAAAAAACATAGATTTATCTAAAACAGAATTTATAAGAACAAATTTAAAAGGAGTAGATTTTTCTACATCAGATATTTCTAAGACTATATTTGACATATATTCTTTAAATGGTATTATAATAGATAGCTTTCAAAGTTCATATTTAGTAGGAATGTTAGGAGTAGTGATAAAATAATGGCGACAATAGAAGATTTTAATAAATTAGATATTAGAGTAGGTACTATTATAAAAGCAGAAGAATTTACTGAAGCAATTAAACCTGCTTATAAATTAGAAATAGATTTTGGCCCTGAAATAGGAATAAAAAAATCATCTGCTCAAATTACAAAAATATATAATATAGAAGACTTAATAGGAAAACAAATATTAGGAATAGTAAATTTACCACCAAGACAAATAGCACATTTCACATCCGAGGTATTAGTACTAGGTACATATAGTAAAAATGGAGTGGTCTTAATAAAACCAGATAATATAGTTGATAATGGAGATAAATTAGGATAATGAAAAATAAATTTATTATAATAAGACATGGGGAAAATATATTTGATGATACTATTCC
Source organism: uncultured Bacilli bacterium (assembly GCA_947627145.1). The sequence continues at coordinate 2,852 of CANQUW010000001.1, read as the reverse complement.
AAATAATATGTTATCACTATCAAGTCTAGGAATAAAACAAGCAAAGTGGGCAAGAGATATATTAAATAATGATTTTGATATAGTATTTACATCTATTTCTAAAAGAACAAAAGAGACAGCAAAAATTATTTCTAAAAATATAAAACCTATAGAAGATAAAAGATTACTAGAAAAAGGATATGGGAATGAAAAACAAGATGGAACTGAAACAGAAGAAGAAGCTACAAAAAGATTTAAATTATTTTTGGAAGAAATAGAAAAAAATTACCAAAATAAAAAAATATTAATAGTAACACATGGAGCACTTATGAAAATTATACAAGATATAATAGAAAATAAAAAAGAAGAAAGAGGACTTATAAATAATTGTGATATCATAATATATGAAGATGATAATAAAAAAGAAATAAATTGCCCTATATAAATAAAGAATGGAGTATAGTATGTATAAAAGAAGTGATACAAAAAAAGTATTAGTAGGAAATGTACAGATTGGTGCTCAAGATAAAATAGTTATTCAATCCATGTGTAATACTAAAACTAAAGATATAAAATCTACCGTAGAACAAATTTTGAAATTAGAAAGTGTAGGTTGTGAAATAATAAGAGTAGCTTGTCTTGATGTTGAAGATGCCAAAGCTATAAAAGAAATAAAAAAACAAATACATATACCAATAGTTGCGGATATACATTTTGATTATAAAATTGCATTAGAAGCAATCAAAGCAGGTGTTGATAAAATAAGAATTAATCCAGGAAATATTGGAAGCTATGAAAAAACAAAAGCAGTAGTAGATGCATGTAAAGAAAAACATATTCCTATAAGAATAGGAGTAAATGCAGGCTCTTTAGAAAAAGAACTCTTAGAAAAATATCATCATACTACAAGTGATGCTTTAATAGAAAGTGCTAAAAGACATGTTAAAATATTAGAAGATTTAGATTTTTATGATATAGTTATATCCTTAAAAGCATCTTCCCTTGATATGTGTATAGAAACTTATGAAAAAGCTTCTAAAGAATTTATTTATCCATTACATTTAGGAATAACAGAATCAGGTACATCTTTTAGTGGAACAATAAAATCATCTATAGGACTAGGAGTATTATTAAGAGAAGGTATAGGAGATACTATAAGAGTTTCTCTAACAGATGAACCAATAGAAGAAATAAAAGTAGCAAAAGAAATATTAAAAAACTGTAATCTTTATAAAAGTGCTAAACTTATATCATGTCCAACATGTGGAAGAACAGAATATGATTTAATACCAATTGCTAGAGAAATGGAAGATTTTTTACAAAATATAGATAAAGATATAACTGTTGCAATAATGGGTTGTGCAGTAAATGGACCAGGAGAAGCCCGTGAATCAGATATAGGCATAGCAGGTGGTAAAAAAGAAGGAATACTTTTTAAAAAAGGAAAAATTATAAAAAAGATAAAACAAGAAGATATGGTAAAAACTTTAAAAGAAGAGATATTAAAAATGACTAAATAGAAAAAACTATTTAGTCATTTTATATTTTGACTTTCTCTTTTAAATATTTATCATCACTTTTACCAAGTAACCAATCAATAGAATAATTACCAAGTTTAGATATACCAAATAAAGTATCAGACTTAACTAATCTTTCTCCTCTTTCATAGTATGCTAAAGCAGAAAAAGAAGTATTAAGTTTTTTACTTAGTTCTCTTAAAGATAATTTATTTTCAATACGTACTTCATGAATCCTTTTACCTATAAGTTTTAAATCAAGTTTAGTAGGTTTCATTTCTTTTCTTACTGAACTTAATTTCATTATATAATCAATATTTGTTTTATAAAAATCAGAAATTTCTAATAGTCTTCTAGTAGGGATAGGTATTTTATTGTTTTCCCATTCGGAATAAGTAGATTTATTAACACCAAACACTTCAGCCATATCTTTAGATTTTAAATTTTTTTCTTCCCTAAGGTCAACTAATTTATTATTCATATACATAATTCTCCTATACAAGATAATTTTCTCATTAAAAATCAAAAAAAAGCTTACGGTTCTTTAAAGATGCACACAGGTGTTAAAATACGTCAAAATTTTATGATTGTTTTTTATACAATTAATTATAATACAAAAATGGTAAAAGTTTCCAAATGTTGAAAAATAAGAAAAAAATCAAAGAATTTTGTAATAACAAAAAACAAGTTCTTTAAATAAGCACACAATAATGTTACAATACAAATAGTAATACTAATACTAATAGTATATAAGCATGATGTAAACCTAAAGATAAAGGAGTGAAAAAATATGAAAGAGGAAAAAAGAAGTAAAATAATATCAATAGTATTAACAATGTCAATGTTATCACTAATGATAGGAGTAACATATGCAGCATTTCAATATACAGGAAAAGGAACAAAAGAAAATAGCCTAACAACATCAACAATATCATTTAAGTATAATGAAACAAGTAATGGAGTAACTCTAACAAATGCTTATCCAATGAGTGATAATGAAGGTAAAAAACAAAGTAATGATGATACTCAAAAATATTTTGATTTTGATGTAACATCAACAATAGGACGTGATACAGAAATACAATACTTTGTATATGCAGTAGATATAACAGGAGATATAGAAAATAAACTTGACCCAAAATATGTAAAAGTATATCTAACAGATCAATCAACACCAGAAAAAGCATATGAAGGATATGATACAGAAGTACCAGTGTATAGTGAACTAGATAATGTACAAGCAAAAGATGAAAAAGGGCAACCAGCAACAGGAAAACTCCTATATCAAAATAAATTTATAGAAAGTGGAGAACATAAATATAGATTAAGACTATGGGTAAGTGATGAATATGAAAC